>NZ_JAFLQW010000249.1 GCF_017313335.1 Phormidium pseudopriestleyi FRX01
AAAAAGGCGCAAGCCCCCTCACGAGCAGAAAAAGGCGCAAGCCCCCTCACAAGGAAACTTATAGTAGGGGTCATAGTGACGTGGCTGAAGCGCGTCACGCTCATCTGGAGGCTCTGCCTCCAGTCCCCAAGCAAGGCCTTAAGCCGCCTCTTTTACTTCTCACGGCTTCAACTCATCACCGGAGCTAGAGGCGGCAGAGCCGCCAAGAATGCGTGACGCGCTTCAGCCACGTCACGAGGAAAAGGCGCAAGTCACGAGGAATCTGTAGGGGCGATTCGCGAGTCGCCCCTACATTTAGGGTTTATGCGTAAGTCCTGTATGGGTTAGGGAGTTTCGAGGTCCTCGGGGATCTCTTCCCCGGTGCCATTGTCACCGCTACATTGACGGCACAGATCCGAACTGGGGGTTTTAGCGCGTTTTTTCTTGAAGACTTCTAGGCGATCGCGCCCGATGGTGGAGTGAAAATCTTCCTGGACTTTGTAGGTTAAGCGACGGGAGACTTGTTTAACGATTTGTGCCAGGAGGCGATCACCGGTTTTTTGGACCAAGGGGAGGGGTAAGGCCTGGATGAACTTGGGAAAGCAAACCCCCACTTTTAAATCTAAATTCCATTCCACCCGAGTCATAGTGGGAGGAAGGTCCTCAGTATGGCGGAGTTTAATATTGGAATAATCTGCCGGAACTTCTATTAATTCCTGGGCCGCTTTAAACTCTACGTCATAACCCGGGGGGACATAATCGGGAATGGCGATCGTTTCGATCAGATAAACGCGATTCTGTTGTGGTAATAGGTTCAGACCAATTTTCGGTTCCACTTCATAACCAAGGGCACCAAAACGCCCAATAGTCAGAGCATAACCATTTTCTCCTAAAGGATCTGCCTGCATCGGACGAGCACAGCGTTTAAACCATCCTTGGTGAACGTCAAAATAGGCAGCAACGGTTTCAACATCGGCATACATTTCCATGCCTCCGACAAAATGAGTCTGAAACCACATCGGTTCACAAGCAACAGAGGTAGAGGCCTCGCGATCGCCATCGATGGATGTTTGCTTATGGTTTAAAATATCTAACTGCATAACCGCTTCCCTGATTGAGGGTCTGTGTTTTTGTACGGCCACCGGAGTGGCTGGATGCTATTTTCTCTAGGTTATCTTGTCCGTGGTAGGGAGGAAATCCGTAATTCTGCCCGAATTTCGTTGATTTGGGTAAGCTTCACCTTGACCGGAATCACGGTTGAGCTGGCATCCGTTTCTATCATAGACAATCCCCCGAGGGAGATTCTGTGATGTAGATATCCGAACCTGGGCGATCGCGATCGGTCCCCAATTTTTTTTTAAACTAGAGGAGGTTTAGGAGGCTAAATCCTCCCCCCACTTGCATAACAGCAATGATTTGCAATTGAATCCATAATTTTACCTAAAAAACTGATGAAAGCATTTGTAGCCGGTGCCACGGGACAAACGGGACGACGAATTGTCGAAGAATTGGTCAAGCGGGAGATTCCCGTGCGAGCATTGGTGCGGAACTTGGAGAAAGGTCAGCAACTCTTACCCCCCCAGGTGGAGTTAGTCGTGGGAGATGTGTTAAATCCCCAGAGTCTCAACGAGGCGATCGCCGATTGTACCGTCGTGTTATGCGCCACCGGTGCCACCCCCAGTTTTGACCCCACAGGACCCTACCGCATTGACTATGAAGGGACCAAGCATCTCGTCGATGTCGCCAAAGTCAAGGGAATCGAACATTTTGTTCTGGTTTCCTCCTTGTGTGTCTCTAACTTATTCCATCCGCTCAACTTATTTTGGCTGATTTTAGTCTGGAAAAGACAAGCGGAAAAATATATCCAAAATAGCGGTTTAACTTACACCATCGTCCGTCCAGGAGGATTAAAAAATACCGAAGATGAAGCGGCGATCGTCATGGAATCTCAGGATAAATTATTTGACGGGAGCATTCCCAGAACTAAAGTCGCCTTAGTCAGCGTCGAAGCCTTATTTCAACCTGCCGCCCGGAATAAAATCGTGGAAATTGTCACCAAAGCTGAAGCGCCAACCCAAGCATTCAATGAGCTATTTGCCAGTGTAGTTTAACTTAAACCCGGGTAAAATGGGAGCATCTCAATTTTGCCTAAAAACCGAATCTGACCTCTCCCCCCTGCCCCCCTCCCCTTGCAGGGGAGGGGGAAATTGACATCTTTCTCCCCCTTCCCTTGAAGGGAAGGGGGCTGGGGGGTTAGGTCTCTTTTCAAAATTGAGATGCTCCCAACCGAACAGGTTAAACCCCTAACGGGATAATCTGCCGCACCTAAATAAAGCAGGGGAATTGTACCACAGAAACCAGCCCATAATTTTTCTGGAAATTCCTTCACTTAAAACCTGGATAACTAACTGCATCTAGCCCAATCCAATCAGTTAATCCAAGCGAAAATCCTGGGAAATCTACCCTAATTCCTGAATACTTAATCATGCCTTATGCTTTCTCAATCTTCTGTCCAACCGTTGAACTTGAGTCAAAAGCCTGTAGTTAAACGCCGCAGAAAACCCCCAAAATTCAGACAGTTTGTATTCCTGTTAGCCGGGGCGATCGCCTTGCCCATGCTGTTTTATCACGTCGTTTTTCGTCGCACCGAAACCCTGCCCCTCTCCCTGATGGCCCCCTTACCTCCCTTAGTCATGGAGGATGGTGACCCCTACATCCGCGCACTGATGCGAACCATTTCCGCCAGTGAATCCAACGTAGAATACCCCTACGCCGTCATCTATGGCGGCCAATACATGGAAGACTTGAAACGCCATCCCGATCGCTGCGTGCGGATCGTCGCCGGACCCAATCTCAACAACTGCTCCACCGCTGCAGGTCGCTATCAGTTTATCACCACAACCTGGGAAGAAATGGCCGAACGCTACCACCCCAAACCCGACGGCAGATGGTTCTGGAAATCCTATAGTTTTGAACCCAAATTCCAAGATAAAGTCGTCTATGCATGGCTCAAAGACGAACAAGCCTGGGGAGTGAACATTTCCGAATTATTAAAACAAGGAAAATTAGATGAAGTCTTATCTCTGCTTTCCGGAACTTGGACCAGTCTCGGCTACGGCATTGAAACCAATTCCATGAGCGCCTATTTACCCACCATTTATCAGCAACTTTTGGAAGAGGAACTGCAAAAATCCATATAAACCCATCAGAAACCCGGTTTCTAGCCCCGATTTTTGATTCAAGCATCAAAACAGGTTCAGAAACCGGATTTCGGTCTGTAGAACTGGGTTTAAAGCACCTTCATTTCGGATATGGCGACCCTCAAAGGAAACACATGATTCAGATTTGGGTTCTAAGAGGCTAATACCATATCCGGTTATCAAAGACCTGTTTTCTCTCTGAGCCCGCGCAGGCTGGCTTTGTCCCTGTAGCCGAGCCCTTTAGGGTATAGGTTTTTACTGAACCGACAGCCTAGACCGGAAACCATACCATCATCCCTGACCCAATCAAGAGGAACCCCCCCCCAATGAAACGATTTCGGCACGTGCTATGGGCAACAATTGGAGTAGCTTTATTCCTCAGCATGAATTTGTTGGTGAACTTTGCACCCGCTCACTCCACCTTGCCACCCACTGGGGTAACAAACCCTGCACCGGCTCACAAAATACCCACCTTCTCCAGTTTAAAACAAATTCTGGAACTGGCTTTTGAACCGGGAAGCTCAGAATTTAATACCCTAGTCGAAGCCGATCGCCTCTTCCTAGCGGGTAACACCCAAGCAGCAGAAAAACTCTACCGCCAGGTAAAAGGTCAGTTTTCGCAACAGACAGGGGACCCGGCAATTCCTAAAGCCATCAGCGATCCGGAACAACTATCCGGCGCGGGTCGAGTTTATTGGCGCGAAGCACAAGCTGGATTTGAACAAAAGTTAGAAACCCGAATTTTTGTCCCGTTACAGCAATTAGTCGAAAGACATCCGGAATTTATTCCCGGTCATGTGTTGCTCGTTCAAGCCTTACAAGACTACGGAAGAGGAGAGGAAGCCCTAGGGGTTTTAGAACGCGCCACGACTCTTTATCCCAACGAACCGGAATTAATTCAAACGGAAATTTCAGCCTTACAAACTGAAGAGAAATGGTTGGAATCTTCCATTGCGGCAAGGCAATTTGCTGTTCTGTATCCGGAACATCCTCAAGCCTCAGAATTCAAGGCGATCGCCGATGATGATTTAGGTCGGTATCGTTCTGGAATTCGCCGCCGCTTAATCGGTCAAACCCTCCTCACCGGCGCACTCTCCATCGGCGATTTACTCCTAACTGGAAACGTTGCCGGAACCATCCCCGCCATTCAACTCACCATGCTGTTAATGCAAGGAGAAGCCGCATTCGGTCACCAACTCGCGGAGTCTTTCCAACAGCGTTTACCGATGGTTGAAGATGAAACCATCGTAAACTACGTCAATGAAGTCGGACATAAAATGGCCGATTTGATGGGACGGGATGAATTTGAATATGAATTCTTCGTAGTTAATGACAAAAATCTCAATGCCTTTGCCCTTCCTGGTGGCAAAGTCTTCGTAAATACCGGCGCACTCCAAAAAATTAACACCGAAGCCGAACTCGCCGGTTTACTGGGTCATGAAGTTGCTCATGCCGTCTTGTCTCATGGCTATCAGCGCGTGGTTCAAAGCGCCCTCCTTTCTAACTTAAATCGCGTCGTGCCAATGGGTGATTTAATTGCTGCCCTAGTCGGTCGCGCTTACAGCCGCCAGAACGAACGACAATCGGATATTTTAGGCTCAAGAGTCTTAGCCAATAGCAATTACGCCGCCGATGGCTTACGCAACCTCATGCAAACCTTCACCGAATTAGATGGAGGACGAGGAGGGGTTTTAACCTGGTTATCCTCCCACCCCGCATCTAGCGATCGCCTCCGCTATTTGGAAGAATTAATCCAGCGCAATGGTTACAACCGTTACGCCTTTGAAGGCGTTGAACGCCACTCTCAAATCCAAAGCCGAGTGGAAGAACTCTTCCCCCAAGAAGAGGCAGGCAATGCAGTCGAAGTTCTCCTAGCTGGAGCATAAATTCAGCGTTACTTCCCCGGTGAATCCCTCGCAATAAATAACCCCAAACTTCTCTTTTAAAAGGGGCAACTAAACACAAAAGGCGCAAGGTTAACCTTGCGCCTTTTTCCTGAAAACAGTCTCAACCTCAACGTCATAACGTCAGTCGTTTTCCAATGTTAGTCCGTTAGAAACTATCCAGAGGAACAGTCAGGCTTACTAAATTGGAAATAGGCGTATAAATGTCCACTTCAACTCCCGGTACTCGAATAGAAACCAGTAAAGAATAGTAGGCGATCGCATTGTAACGATTCAAATATTTTTTCTCTTTCCACCATCCTCCGACTGGATAGACATCGATCGCATCTTTTGCCGCCAACTCCACTGCCGTACCCTGCCAAATATCAGAATGAATAGACCCGAAATCTCTGGCATGAGGTCCCAGAAACCACTTGTTATTATCAGACTGCCTGTTCCCGCTTAAATCCTCCTCCTTTTCTCTAGCTGCTAAATTGATTCGTTCTCTAAACATCTCATCGGTTTCCAGAGAATCTTTAACCTGGAAGCGGAATCCGTGAGAAGGATAGCGGTGGCGATAGGCCCATCCCCGTTCTCCAGGATTGGGTTCTATAAAGTAGGATAGAGTAATTTTTAGCTCGATTGTTGCCTCCCCCAGTTCTTCTAGTATCTCTTTGGGCAAGGGGAGTTTATGAATTTTCATTTCTTTCATAGTCACCTGACTTTTTTGAACATGAAATGGTTGAATTTTATCTTCAATAATCAAAGTTAAATCGTTATTTGCACTTTTTATCGCTCGGTCTAAATCGGGAACGCCATATCCATAGCGTCTTAAAAAATTACCTCTCTCTCGTTTGGAAGAAGTTGCTATAAAATGAGCCTGCATCGCTGAAGTCCATTCAGCGGAATGGACAATTAATCCGCGTACTGTTTCTGGATAAAAATCAGGATATTCTGACATAATCCGTGCTGCCATATAGCTGGCAAAAGCAGTTGCAGAACTGGTATCACTGATATGGTCCAACATTCTGAAATTTGGACGATAATGAGTGGTCAGCAGACCCAGGTCGTTAATAGACTCGGCTGGATTCTGTCCATCCCAAGCCATATTTCCCCCTTCAAATACGACATCTGGGCGAATCGGCCAGTGGCCGTCCCACGAAACAGAAGTCCGACTTCTAGGACAGAGTTCTCCTCCTGGTGCTAAGGGTGTCCAACCCGCATATTTAGCGTCGATAATATTAACTTTTTCCGTATAGGCCCCGACAATTAAAGCGTTCCAGGCTTGTCCAGGATTTTCTATAGGTTCAATATCATTAATATTGAGGTAATCTTCTCCATTAATATCTTCACGAATATTCCCAGCAGAAATAATGATGAGTCGCCGGAATTCACCATCGTTGAAGCAAAGTTGATCCACTGCAGCGGACCACGATGTTGGGGTTCCTCTATTATTGGATTGGGTATCACTGGTGACCGCCATACAAAATACTCGACGGCGATCGGGGTCTTGAATTTCAGGTAAAGAAACCCCTTGTCCGGTAATTGCACCGTACAAATCCGGGTCATTTGTTCCTGAATTTGGGAGAATTTTGACTGATTCCAGACGGTGCAATAGTTTCACCGGATCGGATGTAGCTAGAAAATCCATGAGGGATTCAGCATACAAGCATAAACCCGCCATTGCAGTACCATGACCCTTCCAAGTCGCACTGTCATTCACCCCCCAATTATCGTTAACGGTGTGCATATCCGGTGGATTGAGTCCTGGAGTTAGCAGTGGGTGGCGTTGCATTACACCACTGTCCAACAGGCAGATTGAAACCGCTTGTTTCCCTGAGTTAACCACACGGTTAGCTAAATCTTGAACCCATTCATCTTGTTCTCGTCCTTTCATCTCCAGAAAAAACGAGGGAGTATCCTTGGCAATCCGCAATTCGGCAACGGCATCAGAGTGCTTAATCACTTGCGCCATTGCTTCGAGATTGCACAGTGCTAAAACAATGTCATGTTCTGGAAAAGAAAGATAATCTGGTTTGGTTCTGAGATTTAGATTCGCAGTGAGAGAATTAAAGGCTTCTTTTCGGTCCTTACGGAGCCAAACCTCCCACCAAACTTCTCGTTCATTTTGTGGGAATAGAGACGGTTCATCTGTAAACAAGGATTGAACGGTTCCAATATCTACCCCTTCTAGTCGGGCAATAAATGGTTGGTTTTTCGGTTTATTTTTATCGGTATTTTTATCCCGATACTCTTGAATTTTTTTTAAAAAGAAATCACTGGCAGACTTGGGAACAAATACAGTAGCTTTAACCATACCTGCGGGTTCGGTTAGCTGACTCACGGCAACCAGTTCAATCTTTTTGGAACGGTTTTCCAGAGACTTTAACGCCTCGTTTTCTTCTGCCTTAATTTGAAATTCCAGGTAAAACCCTGGGGGTTCGGTTGGTATCTGAGCATCTCTCGATTTGAGTTGCAGTTGAGCTTTTTCCAGGGCCCGACCGATCGCCTCCTCTAAAAATTGAGCATGAGCATATCTATCTCGCTCAGGAGGAAGTTTGGCGGAACCACGACCTGAAGATTTGTAGGGTTCACTTGTTCCTGTTCCCTCCACATAAAGATGAGGAAAGTCCCGAGATTTTTTAGCCATGCTATGAAGATGCGTTCAACAAAGGGGTACGAGTCATATTTTTTCTATCTAAGATAGCATATAATAAATGTTCTCGGTTAATTTTCTCCGTATGGGATAAAATAGCTTGTTTTGCGGCTTCATCTGCGGCGCGAACGATATCGGCTAAACTCAGGTTTTCTGCGCTGGTCAAAATTTCTGACCAATCCTCCCATTCGAGGTCAAACAAGACCAATCTAGTTTCTAAAATACTCTGAATCATAGATGGACTGGGAAAGCTATATTCAATCACATCATCAAACCGACGAAACAACGCTTCATCGAGTAAATTGGGATGGTTTGTTGCAGCAATAATTAAACTATCACTGGTGTCATTTTCTATAAATAGCAAAAAAGAGTTTAAAATGCGGCGAATTTCTCCGACATCGTTAGCACTGTTGCGCTGGGTACCAATGGCATCGAATTCATCAAAAAAGTACACCCCCCTTGTGGCAGACATTGCATCAAAAATCAGTTGCAGTCTACTGGCAGTTTCTCCCATAAATTTACCCATCAGACTACTATAGATTGCCGTAAACAGAGGCAATTGTAACTCACCCCCTAAAGCAGCAGCAGTCATGGTTTTACCCGAACCAGGGGGACCGACTAAGAGAATCTTGCGACGGGGTGATAAATTATATTCTTGTAGGCGATTACGCTGTTTCTGTTCCGTAATAATCCGGTTGAGTCTAAATTCTAATTCGGGAGAAAGGACCATATCCCTAAGTTTAGTATCCGGATATCGCACGGATAATAAATTTCCGAGTTCACCTTTGGGTTGAACTAACGGCACTATACCCGGTTTAGGCGCGATCGCAGACTTCCGGTTTTTCGCTTCATTAATCAAGTCCCGGATTTCTAACGCCAGCTTGCCATGTCCCTGCCTTGCTTCCGACGCAGCAATTTGGAGGGCCGCAGAATAAAACTGCTGCTCTTCGCCTTCTATATGGCTTCTTAAAAGCGCTATGATTTGACGAGCAGTAGACATAAATCAGCTATCCTCTCCCCAAACAGCATTCAGTTTTTGTTGCTGTTAATATCTAACTATTTTACCTTTTTTTTAACAAACTTTGTTTAAAAGTTAATGAATTTTAATAAACCATTAAATTAAAGTATTTTAAGGATATAAGCCATAAGGATTGTAGGGACTGAAGCTTGTTAGTGTATAGTTTAGGTCAAGGACCAATAACAATTGACTTACTTGATTCAACCATCGGAATATGGGTTGTAAAGCTTACCGAAACGAAGTTGCCAAAATTGAGGACAAGAATTCCCGACCCTATCCCCCTTTTAAATCACTGAACTCTCCTACCCAGGTCCCAGGTTGCTCATTTGTTTAACCTATGGCAAAATGGGTCAGATGCTTGAATAGCCCGTTTCTACCCTCGCAGCGACAAATCATGCTCGGAACAACTCTCGGTGGACGTTACAAGATTGTCAACTCCTTGGGAAGCGGGGGTTTTGGGGCGACTTTTCTCGCGCAGGATTGCCACCTTCCCGGGACTGCCCCTTGTGTGGTCAAACAATTACAGCCCCAGTCTACGGATCCGAGTACCCTGCAAATTGCCAGACGGTTATTCGATACAGAGGCGCAATCCCTGCATGAGTTGGGATGTCACGATCGCATTCCCAAACTGTTCGCCTATTTTGAAGAAAACCAAGAATTCTATCTGGTTCAAGAATATATCGAGGGTCAGGACCTCAGTCATGAATTGATTCCTGGGGAAAAGTTGGATGAGAAAACTACGCTGAATTTACTGCGAGAACTGTTGGAAATTTTGCAGTTTGTTCAGAGTAAAAATGTCATTCATAGAGATATCAATCCCCGGAATATTCTGCGCCGCAATTTGGATAAAAAATTAGTTTTAATTGATTTTGGGGCAGTTAAACAAATTACCACAGAACTGCTGAATCAGAATGGAAAACCCGGATTAAGTGTCTGTATTGGCACTCCAGGTTATTTACCCAGTGAACAAGCGAATGGATTTCCAAAACCAAGTAGTGATATTTATGCGGTGGGAATTGTTGCCTTGCAAGTCCTTTCGGGTTTATTACCCCATGAATTCCCCAAAGATTCAGAGACGGAAGAAATCAAAGTCGCGGAATTGGTGAAGGTGAGTCGGGAATTTCTCAAAGTATTAGAACGGATGGTTTGTTACGATTTCCGGGAACGCTATGGTTCGGCAACGGAGGCGTTACAGGCGATCGCAGATTTAGAAAAGCCCACGGTGATGACCGTTTCGGTCCCTGGGGTGGCACCACTGCCTCAACCTCGCTTTAATTTTAATAAAAAGAAATGGGTTTTAGGAGTAATTTCTTGCGGCATGATTGGGGCTGGAATGATTGCCGGTTCGGTTTTTGTTTGGAATAAAATTAAATCGGTGAATGCCAGTGAGTTGTATCAACAAGGGCATACATTATATCATTTAAGCCGGTATGAAGAGGCATTAAAACGTTATGAAAATGCTATTGAAATTAAGGGGGATTATGTAGAAGCCTGGAAAGAAAAAGGCGATACTCTCTCTCGATTAAATCAGAATGAAGCGGCGATGGATGCTTACGATCGCGCGATTCAACTCAATCCCCAATATCTGGATGCCTGGATAAGGCGTGGGGATGTATTAAATCGATTGCAGCGGCATGACGGGGCGATCGCCAGTTTTGAAAAAGCCATAGAACTGGTTCCGGAATCCGCCGAAGCATGGAATGCTAAGGGCAATACCTTACTGAGTTTGCAGCGGTATGAAGAGGCGATCGCCTCCTATGATCAAGCCCTGGAATTTCAACCGGAATCCTCAGAAGCCTGGTATGCCCGGGGATGGGCTTTTCATCAATTGAAAGATTATGAAGCTGCCTTAAAATCTTATGATAAATCCGTAGAATATCAATTTGATTATGCCCGGGGATGGTATAATCATGGGAATGTCTTGATGCAATTGAATCAAGCAAAAAAGGCCGTAGAGTCTTATGATAAAGCTGTGCGATTTCAGCCGAATTATGCTGAATCTTGGTATAGTCGCGGGAATGCCTTGATGAAGTTAAAGGACTATTCTGAAGCCGCTAAATCTTATGAACGGGCGGTCAAAATTCAGTCTAGTTATCAGGAAGCCTGGTATAGTTTGGGATGGGCGCTGCACCAGTTACGCCGCTATGAACAGGCAGTCGATGCCTATAATCAGGCGTTAGATTTGAATAAAAATGACTATCGGGCTTGGTATAACCGGGGGAATGCACTTTATAATTTGAATCGATATCAAGAGGCAGTTTCTTCCTATAATGAAGCGGCTTATGTAAAGCCGGATCATGCAGAATCTTGGTATGGCAAAGGGAATAGTTTATCCACTTTGGGCCAATATCAAGAGGCGATTTTGGCTTATGATCGGGCGTTGCGATATCAACCGAATTATCGGGCGGCTAAAGAGGGTAAGGAACGGGCGCAGAGGGAGATAGAACAGCGGGAGAAACGGGACTCTCCTGATGAGGGCGATCGGGAATAACGACATTGTAGAGGCGATGCGCG
>NZ_JAFLQW010000240.1 GCF_017313335.1 Phormidium pseudopriestleyi FRX01
ACAAACGGCGCATCGGGTTGGGAGAGATAACTTGCCCCCTGTAGGATATTCAGGGTAACGGTTTCATTGGTGGGATTATGAACGAGAATTCCCACATACATGGGGGTTAAATCATCGAGTTCTCGGTCCCCAAAAACATGATGAGCAAAGATATCAAAGCGACCTTGAAAGGGAAAGTTGAGATGGGCGGAGGGAAACCCTTTGCGATCGGGGGGGAAGGTGGAAAGTAAAATGCCTTCGCTGCCGATTTTTTCAGGACTATTGCTATTAAACATCGGCACATTATCCAGTCTGCCGGGTAAGGGGCGGACTTCCTGGGGTTGGACAATTTCCTGGGGTTCCGGTGCCGGTTGAGCTTGAGCAATTAAGATGCTTGACAAGAGGGCGAGGATGTGCATGAGGTGAAATATTAGGGGGGATGCGATCGGTTTTCTATTGTAGGGGAGAACCGTGGTACACAAGCGCATTGACCCTCGTTCTCGGGTTTCGCGATCGGGGTTGTTTACAAAAACTATGCTTTCTGTCCCAAATGGAGGATTTAAACCCGGTTTCTGAAGTATTGCAAATTTTTTCTTCTGAACCGACCCCCTAGACACTCTTGTTCCGGTATGATAACATAAACGTTATCATGAGAAACTAAGTCAGTGGTGCAATGGAAAATTGAGTTTTATTCTTCGTCAAGGGGAAGTTCGCCTGTATCCGATTGGTTGCTGGAACAAGAACCTAAAGTTCAAGCAAAGTTTGCTCGGATTTTTGACTTGCTTCAGGAACATGGAATTTTAGTAGGGATGCCTCATATTCGTCCCATCACAAATTCCAAGCTGTTTGAGATTCGAGTAGAACAACAGACTAATATTTATCGAATTTTTTATGTAGCTTACACGGGTCAGCGTTTTATTCTGTTGCATGAATTTCAAAAGAAAACTCAGCAAACGCCTAAAAAAGAGTTGGAAATTGCAGAAAAGCGGCGCAAAGATTTTTTGGACCTAGAACAATCATCAAAAGGGTAATTTTAAAATTATAGAGTTAACATTCAGAAAAAGAAGGATAAAAAATGACTCACCAACCGATTTCCTGGGATTCGATTCGCGATCGCCTATTTGAAGACTCAGAATTCACCGACGAATACGATGCTGTTGAGACTGAATATAGCTTTGCGAGTCGGGCGATCGCAATTCGAGCTTCTACCGGACTAAATCAGAGAGAATTTGCCGAACGAGTTGGCATGAAGCAATCACAAATTGCTCGAATTGAATCCGGTAAGCAAATCCCCAAACTGGAAACTTTTGCCAAACTAGCAGCCGCTGCGGGTTATGCCATTGAAGTGAATTTTATTCCCCTTCAGGAACAGCCACAACCAGAACTCAAGCCAATCCGATTTAATCAATCTAAAATTACTGAATCAGTCCCGTTGGTAGCCAATCAAACCGTTAGAGAAGTTCTGCTTAACGGATTGGAAAGTCAAGATGAGGTCATGAAAACTGTACGGCAAACTAGCAGCAGCGATTAGGGAAAACTGATAAAAATTGGAGATATATGAAAAATCAGATAGGATTAAGCATTCAAGACTTGTTGAATCAGCAGCGATCGCAAATTATCGACCTAGCTGAAAAGCACGGCGCCTATAACGTGCGGGTATTTGGTTCAGTAGCGCGAGGTGAAGCGACGGCAGATAGCGATATTGATTTTTTAGTGGACTATGATTTAGAAAAAATCACCCATTGGTTTCCAGGAGGGCTATTGCTTGATTTGGAACAGCTATTGAATCGCAAGGTGGATATCGTGACTGTGGATATGTTGAAAGAGCGGATTCGCGATCGCATCTTACTTGAGGCTGTCAAGCTATGAGGCGAGAGACTGAACGGCTACAAGATATTTGGAAGGCGATATAGCCAGTCTTGCGTGCCGTTTGCTACCTAGGACAAGAAACCGGGTTTCTGGACTTAATTTGTCGAAAATTATCAGAATTTTTGTTAAGAAACCCGGTTTCTAAGCTTGACTGTACTCGTGTTCTCCAAATTCTTTATAAAATATTCCCAAAAAGAGTAAGGAGTCAACAGTTTTTAAAACTTTTGACTCCTGATGCTTGCAGATTTTATCCTGACTTTTTTTACCCGATCGCCACCGACTTAGAAATCATCGATGAAAGAACTGAGTCTTTGGAGTAAGGGGTCCACGGGTTTGGGGGGGGCGACGGGTTGGGGTTCCGGTTCCGGTTGGGGTTCCGGTTGGGGTTCCAGATAGGATTGTTGAGGCGGTTGATAATTTCCCCGTTGATTATTGAGGGCGATCGCCAACTGTCCCACCTGCAAGCTCAATTGTTGCAACTGCTTTTCCAGTACATCCAATCGACTCGCCTCCCTTGCCGCTACCCGTTCCTCTAAGGACCTCAATTGCCCTTGTAACTCCGCAATGCTGTCCGAGGCACCTGCTGAGTTCCGCGTCGGTTTCACCGATTCGGGTACATACAAATAATGCCATAGGGCTTCTTTACACAAGTCGCCGAAACTCTTGTGCGGTTGATTTTGTAACTCTTTTTGTACAACCGCTAACAAGGTTTGGTCGGCTACCTCATCGGTAAATCCGACCCGTTTCTTCGACTTGCTTAACCAAAAAACCATTAACTTCCGGCCCTAGAGGAGCGAGTGTACGAAGAGGAGGCGAGTTGCGCCTCTCCATACAAATATTGTCCCACAGCATTTGCCTGACGGGAAGGTTGTGCCAAATGAACTTTCAAACCCGCTTGTTCGACCAACGGTTTAAGAGCATCCGAGAAAAATTCCCCGCCACCACCAGTCAAAATCACGTCGGTTACCCGTTCAGGTAACCACTTAATCAACAAATCCGACAGTTCCCGGGCAAATAATTCTCGCAAGTTGGGCAGAAAATCATCCAAATTCGTCGGTTTGGATGCACCACGAGGACGGAAGAACCGTTGACCCCTTGGTTTATTCACAGCATCAATTAAGGACAACGATTGACTATCAACGCTAATCGGCGCTTGGCTGTATGCCTTTTCAACTTCGGTGCCGACACGCTTGTAAAACTCGCTCATGGCAAACGGTTCGCTCTTGGATGCCCCGCGTGCGAACCGGAAATTATCTACCATTAAAAAGTCAGCGGTTTGATGTCCGATATCCACGATCGCCACCGATGTCTTGGCAAAATCCGGGGACACGCCTTTTTTATCCACCTTCTCCTGAGCTTCACACCAGATCAAGCTGCCATATCCTTCCGGCATCACCCAAACTTTGGTGATATTCAGGGTCACTTGCTCACCGCGATAGCTCATCACATGAGGCGAAGTCAGCAAATTGGTAATTTCCTCTTTTTCCCGCTCAAACTCTTCTTGAGAATGATAGGGCAGACCCAGGACAACCACGAAATCATCTTTCAATCCAAAGTAAGCGGCGCTTGCCAGGACTTTCACCAGGGCATTTTCAACCTTCCGTTCGCCAACCCCAAGATTCGCGCCAAAGTCAGCCGCCAACTGACCGATCGCATAACCGCGCCCTTGATACTCCAACCACATATCCAATAAAGGATCCGTAGGCCGGGATTCAAATTCCCCACCGCGCACCTTTTCTACAGGGACTTGGGCCACATTAGACGGAATAAAAACCACTTGGTTGGGATCTCGGCTAACACAGGCTTTGGTCGCCGTCCGGCCTAAATCAACACTCAGAATGGAAGTTCTAAAGGAATTACTAGACGCTTTGCTAGTAACTGCCGTATTTGTAGGCTGTTGGATCGTCATTAAATTTTATAACCTCCCCTAAATTTACCAGTATCTTGCCACCAAACCCCTAAGATATCAGGATTTTGCTGTTTTTAAATCTTTTGACTATCCAGGCGTTCCTTCAATCACCGCGATACAGTCTATCTCAACGAGTACATCTTTAGGTAAACGTGACACTTGGACTGTTGCGCGGGCTGGTGCAGTGGCTTCATCGAAATATTTAGCATAGACTGCATTCATTGCCGCAAAATCATTCATATCTGCCAAAAAAACCGTGGTTTTTACCACATCTTGAAAGGTGGCACCGGCAGCGGTTAGGATGGCGTTGAGATTTGCCATCACTTGGATGGTTTGTTTGACCACATCACCCGCCCCAACTAGGGTCTCAGTCTTGGGGTCTAGGCAGATTTGACCGGCAACAAAGACTAACTGACCCGTGGCGACGATCGCCTGATTGTAAGGTCCAACGGGTGCGGGTGCTTGGTCTGTCCGAATGATTGTTTTAGTCATTGAGATTGAATTTTCAAGAACGGGTTATACCCGGACGGTTTATCTGGCTTGTGAATGGGCATGGAAAACACATTTTAAATCCCGTGTTCAGGGATATTTTACCTAGATTAACGATCGCATTATCCCTGAGTTTTGCGCTTGTTCTGCCGTTTGACCCAAACCACTTCAGGAATGAACATTAACTGAGAAGGAACAGGGCGATCGCCTCTGGGTTGGAACCTGGGTTATTTCTAGGGATTGCTAACCCATCATCCTGACCCCTAATTCCATTGGGCTACTTTTTTCTCCCCCTGTCGATCGCAATCCAATGCCATCGAAGCAGTTCGCCAGAACAGAGGGACTTCAAAAAAACAGCCTTCCATAGTTTACCCCAAGAGGTACAGGTGGAATCGCGATCTATTTTAGCAGGAGCAGGAGAGGGAAGTCGCGGAGGCGATCGCCAATGGATAGGACCCCTTTAACTCTGAGCAAAATGAACTGAACAATCGCGGCCCTTGTCCTTCCCTCGATACAAGGCGCGATCGGCTTCTTGAATCAGAGTCTCCAAAGATGACTCAACTCCAGGCATCACCGTCGCAATTCCCACACTCAAAGTAATGTATCTACAGGTGGGAGATGCCCGATGGGGAAGCTGTAATGCCTTCACCGCCTCACGGATGGTTTCCCCGACGCAGATAGCCCCATTCGCATCGGTATCGGGTAAAATCACGGCAAATTCTTCTCCGCCATACCGCGCCACAAAATCTAAAGGTCTTTTGCTGGCTTTTTGAATGGCAACTGCAACTTGTTTGAGACATTCATCCCCAGCTTGATGACCGTAGGTGTCATTATAGGGTTTGAAAAAGTCAATATCGCACAGAATCAACGAGAGTGGGGTGCGATCGCACTCCATCTGTCGCCATTCTCGTTCTAAATATTCATTAAAATGACGCCGATTTGATAACAGCGTTAATCCATCCCGAGTCGCGAGTTGCTGTAACTGTTGATTCGCTTCTTTGAGCTGTTCATACAGTTGGGATTGTTGGGTGGCAATTCCCACCTGGGTTGCCAATTGACTGAGAAACTTAATTTCTGACTGCTGCCATCGTCGAGGGGCGGCACAGTGGTGGGCAATCAATAATCCCCATAACCCACTACTTTGGACAATGGGCACCATTAACATCGCCTTGACTTCCACCTCAGTTAAAAAATTCACCTGAGACTCGCTCACCCAAGCTTGAGTAATATCTTCAACCTGATAAATTCCCCCCAACTGTTCCGGGGGTAAATCCTGTTCTCCTAATAAGGGAGCGCGAATCGTTAGCCCTAAAATCGAGCAGTATTCTGAATTAACCGATTCCGATACCATCACGCCAGTGCAATCCGAGCCTAAGCGACAAATTGCCACGCGATCGCACTGTAAAAATTGCCTCACCTGGACTACTGTTGTTTGTAAAATCTCTTTCAAATCCAGGGACTGTCGGATCCGCTCTTGCATCGCGGATATCAACCGTTCTCGTTCAGCTTGTTGTCTTAAAGATGCTTCAATATGAACCCTATAAGTAATATCCCGAACGATCGCCTGCTGAACTTTTAAACCCTCTCCCCATTGGACAACACTGCAACTAATATCCGCCCAGAGCGTTTCCCCATTTTTTTGGCGGACTTGGGTATTCGGCAACCATCCGCCCCCGGTTTTTGCCGTTAATGTAAAGACTGCGCTCACTCTTTCCCGTTCTTGCGGGGGCAAAATTTGACTGGCATGGAGGGTGATTAATTCTTCTTTGGTATAACCTAATAGTTCCTCAGCTTTTTTGTTGGATTCTAAAAAATTACCCTCTAAATCAGTGAGTAATATCGCATCTCCTGCATCATTCATCAAGGAGCGATATTTGGCTTCAGATTCGGCGAGGGCGGCTTGGGCTTTTTTCTGTTCGGTGATATCTAAGGCGGTTCCAAAGAGCCTAATGGGTTTTCCGGTTTCACTAAATACTGCCTCGGCTCTTGCTTCAATATAACGGAGCGTGCGATCGCCTTGCCAAATTCTCAGTTCAACTTCATTGGCACTGCCTTGTTCGAGGGCTTCTCGAATCAGCTTGCTCCAAGTTTTTCTATCTTTTCGGTGTAGCTGCTTCACTAGCTGAAGATAGCTTACCCCTGAATTCAAGGCGCAGTCAAAAATTCTTAAAACTTCTTCCGAAACTGTTATTTTTTTAGAATCCACCTCATATTCCCAGCTTCCCACATGAGCAACTCTTTGCGCTCGGGCGAGATTCGCTTCACTCTTTTGGAGGGATTCAATTAATTTATTTTTCTCTCGATCCGCATTTTTACGCGCCGTAATGTCTCGCACAATCGCCAAGACTTCATCATCTCCACTGGCAATCAGTCTAGCTTCATAGACGGAAAATTCCCCGCTAATTTCTAGTTGATACTCAAACACTTGTATCTCTCCGGTTTCCAAGGTTTGTTGGATATATCTCATGGATTTTTCGGCAATATTTTGGGGCATGACATCCACCAATTTTAAGCCTTGAAAAATTTGCGGTTTGATTAAATTGCTAAAATTAGCCGGTTTAAAATCCAAGTAAGTTCCATCTCCTTTCACTCGAAACATTAAATCGGGGATGGTATTGAGTAAGGCTCGATTGGTGGTTTCACTTTTAATTAAAGATTCTTCTGCCCGCTTGTGTTCGGTGATATCATGGGTAATTCCTAGAATTTGATAAATTTCTCCCCTCTCATTCAGTAAGGGAATGTAAGCGATCGCCATGCTCACTTCGACATTATTTACAACAATTTTACAGTCTCCTTTTTGAGGAGTTTTTGTCAAAATTGCTTCCTGGAGTAGGGGGAGATAATTATCGGTTATCCCTGGGGGAAATAATTCTTCGTCCCGGCGATTGAGAATCTGTTCTTCACTATAGCCACTAAATCGGACCCCTTCCTTATTAATAAATTGAATGCGGCGATCGCCATCATAAATTACAAAGATATCTGGGAAGTTATCCAAGGCTTTTCTAAACTGCAATTCACTTTCTTTAAATGCTATTTCTGCTGTTTTGCATTCCGTAATATCGAGATATCCGATTACAACTCCATCGGTTTCCAACGGAATCGGTACCGCTGTAATATTCAGCCAGTCTACTTCTCCCTCCCCTGATGCAATTCCAACTTGTAAACCTTGGAAAACTCTATTTTCAACATCTTCTCTTAAAGCCAGTCTTCTGGAAAATTCTTTGAGATTTAGCGGAGTTTCTTCCCTCAAAATGAGCCGGTAATCTCTGTCCGATTTGACCTTTTCTTGTAAACTTCTAACCCAGGCATCTAAATAATCTAATGAAGCAGAATTTGATTCTCTAATATTACCCTCGGAGTCTGTAACTGAAATCCCCCGGGGAAAAATATCAAAGATTGTTTTGGATTTTTTTTCAAGTTCTTTAGTCGGGTTTTCAAGGGAGGGGGCTTGGGAAAGCTTGTCAATGGTTGCTACAGAAAATTGTGGATTTTCTGAACCATCTAGCATCATGGATAGGTTCTGTTTGACCCAGATTTCTTTTCCATCTTTGCAGATTAATCTTTTTTCTATTTCATATCCCTCTCTCTTTCTGGCAATACACTCTTGCATGAGAGTATCCTCTATTTGAAAGTCCTCGGGATGAGTAATCTGCCTATATTCCAGATGTAATAGTTCTTCTGCCTCGTACCCCAGTATGGTTTGTAAAAAAGGGTTTGTTTGCAATAATTTTCCAGTCAAGTCCCAAAGCGCTAACCCAATCACCGCTTGTTCAACTATGATTTGGAAGTATCCATCGTGAATGGTTTCACCTGGGCTGACGGAATTAGGAATTTGACTAAATTGACGCTCAAATTTCATACATTCTACCCTTTTTTACTGCGAATTTTATTGTCCTTTAATCGGCTATTCGTTACGATTATGTCTCGGTATTATAAGCCAATTATCATATTTTCTTGTGATTCCAATTTAAATTTTGATTAAATTGTGGTTTAATTTTTAATTGAGTAGGTCAAAATTGGCCTAGCTTAAATTAAAAGATTAAGCAGCAAGAGGGCTTTTGCATGAAAAAATAAAGGGAATTTTAATGGGGTTTTTAAACCAATTCACAAGAGGTTTATGAGTGAGTACGAATGGGTTTATCATGGGGAAGGGTAACCTATTTCTTACGAATAAACAATCCATAGTGGTTGGGTGGTGGAAAGGGTTGACGGTGATCTGAATCCAGACTATTTTCTCTAGGATTCTAGTCTGGTGTTCTACTGGGAAGGGAGGAAAAAACTGGAATAGAAGGACGCCAACCTGTTCCTCGGGTGAAACCGGCTGTCTTTAACTATCATGCCATTCCGGTTGATCGGGGATTAGAAACTCTATTCTAAGTCAAGGTTGAGGGCGCATTGGCAGTTGGGAGTGGCAAAGGGCGGTGCGAATTGAGGACTGGTGATGGCTTCGGTGGTTGATGATGACATTAATAAAAATCTGAATCACTTGGATTGATATGGCTTTGGGAGTTTTGAAATATTTCGTCTTTAAAGAAAAATAGCAACAGAGCGATCGCACTGTTAAGATTTTTAATAGCCCAAAACCGAGGGGTTGGAGAAGCCATCAAGAGGGTTTGGAGACCAAACCCCTACATCAGGGAAAAGGGTGATCAGACCAAACCCCTACATGAAAAATCGTTATTTCATGTAGGGGCGCAATGCGCAGGCCCTATCTTGCCTATCAGGGTGATAAATTTGATGACAAAAAAGAGTGATGGAATGTAGAGGGCCTGCGCATTGTGCTCCTACAAATACACCTTGACAGGGCTAGTGATGATCTCCTACAGATGGAGTGGCGATCGCCTTAAATCCGGGGTCTAATCCCATAATTTCGATAGCGCCAATAATCCTTAAGAATGTGATCGTGGTCAAAACAGAGATTTGTGGGAATCTGCCAAGACTCAAAACAGTCTAAATTTTTGGCATCATCTGCCGCTTGGGGTTCCCCCGTCGCCGTTGCTAAAAAAACGACACTCAAGGTATGCTGACGCGGGTCCCGATTCGGGTCAGAATAAACATGAAATTGTTCGATAAGTTCTACATCTAAACCGATTTCTTCTTTCGCCTCACGGATCGCCGCAGTTTCCACAGATTCCCCATAATCGACAAAACCACCGGGAATTGCCCAACCGAAAGGGGCATTGCCACGCTCAATCAGGATGATGGGACGTCCGGGGCGATCGCCTAACTCAATAATGATGTCAACAGTCGGAGTGGGATTGCGATAGGTCATGGTTAGATTTTAAAGTTGAAAGGTTCACAGTTGGGGTTTTAACGGCGTGATTCGGTATTAGTCGGGATCATGGCTGATTTGTAATCGAGTTTCTATGGGGCGATCGCCGCTATTGGTGACCCGTCCCATGATAAAGTTGAGAGTCATTAGCCCAGTGAACTATTGGGCGACCAGCTTAAGTTATTTTCCAGTGGTACATACACCATGCCCTTCCCCAGATCTAGCGGTATTCTACTCCACCCCACCTCATTTCCCAGTCGGTTTGGTATAGGTGACCTTGGCGAAGCTGCTTATCGCTTCGTTGACTTTTTAGCCGAGAGTTACCAACTTTACTGGCAGATTTTGCCGCTAGGACCTACAGGATTTGGCAATTCTCCCTATTTGTCCTATTCCGCAATGGCGGGAAATCCGATGTTGATTAGTCCCGATCGCCTGCGATCGGATCAATTACTCGCGGATTGGGACTTTAACCACCTGCCCGAGTTTCCAGCAGATTGGGTCGATTTTAATCAGGCGATCGCCGTCAAAATGCCCCTCTTACAACAAGCCTGCAAAACCTTCAAGGCCCAGGCTTCTGTCGAGCAACAACAGCAATTTCAAGAATTTTGCCATGAAAAAGCCTATTGGCTTGAGGATTATGCCTTATTCATGGCCATTAAAAGCGCAATGGATGGCAAAAGCTGGTACCAGTGGGAACCTAACATTGCCAAGCGGCAAACCGAGGCCCTAGACAAATGTCGGCGACAGTTAACCGCAGAAATCTTTTTCCAAAAATTCCTGCAATACCAATTTTTCCAGCAGTGGTCCGACCTCAAACGCTACGCCAACGAACGAGGCATTCAAATTATCGGCGATATCCCCATCTATGTGGCTCACGATAGCGCCGATGTTTGGGCCAATCCAGACATCTTTTGTCTGGATATCAAAACAGGAGAACCGGCAGGAATGGCCGGAGTCCCGCCCGATTATTTCAGCGCAACGGGGCAATTATGGGGTAACCCGGTCTACCTGTGGAAGCGCCTGGAAAAACAAAATTTTGATTGGTGGGTCAAGCGCTTCCAATCCATGTTGAGTTATGTGGATATTATTCGCATTGACCATTTCCGGGGCCTAGAGTCCTTCTGGTGCGTGGGCCAAGGGGAAACCACCGCCATGAACGGCAAGTGGATTGTGGCACCGGGTTCGGCCTTACTGAAGACCGTGGAAGAACGCTTAGGCAGTCTGCCAATTATTGCAGAAGATTTAGGGGTGATTACTCCAGAAGTAGAAGCCTTGCGAGACGAGTTCGAGTTCCCGGGGATGAAGATTTTACACTTTGCCTTTGGATCTGGACCGGGAAATCCCTATTTGCCGATGAACTATTACTCGCGCAACTGTGTGGTTTATACCGGGACTCACGATAATGATACGACAGTGGGATGGTTTGAAAAACTATCGGACCATGAACGGTGGAGTCTTTTATCCTATTTAGGACCCGTTTCTGAGGAAGGTATTCACTGGCAACTGATTCGACAAGCATTGTCTTCGGTGGCGAATCAGGCGCTGATTCCCATGCAGGATTTGTTGGGACTAGGTAGCGATGCGCGGATGAATACACCTGGATTGGCGGAAGGCAATTGGGGATGGCGTTATCGCGGGGAAGTGCTGACTTGGGACCTGCGCGATCGCCTGAAACTGCTCACGGAAACATATAGTCGCCGGCGATACTAACTCGCCACCCCTCAAGGTTGAACCCCAGATGATGTTTACATCATCTCGGGTGTATGGGTAACACTAAATCCGGTTGTCAAAGGTCTATAAAACCCGCACCCTTCAGGGTGTGGGTTTTCTCCACAACACTAAATTTGTTGCTGATGGCTACAAATTTTCTGAAAAAAACCGGTTGTCTTCTGGCTACTGTACCAATCCACGCTTTAGGGTTCGGCCCGAACAATCACCTCTTCGGCAACCCCTGGTTTACCCATGAGTTTGGCTTCTTCATCATTAACCGCCACGAGTACCCCTCCGGCATTGCCCGCGAGGACAACCAGTTGTTGTTTCGCTTCCCAAGTGCGTTCCGTTCCTTGTTGTAAAGTCCCTTCAAATTCAGTTTTGCCATCGGCGATAATTTGAACCCAGGAACTATCCTGAACAATCAATCCCACCCTAACCGGGGCGTTGGAATTGGACTGACTGGCTGCAAGGGTTTGAGAGGCTGTAGTTGGGGGGGTAGGTTCTTCAGGGGTGGCGGATTCAGAACTCGCTACAGCCTCAGCGGTTTCCGGTTGTTGATCCGGGGATTCTTGCATTGCCGTAGTTTCGACAAATCCAGACAACCCTTTGACTGCCCCAATAATTAGCAGGATATAAATCAGGTACAGATGAATCGGTCGTAGTTTAGGTATGGGTAAATACCACTGGGCTACTTTCTGCTTGCGCCTGGTGGAAATGATTGGAAACGTTTTAGCAAACTCAACGCCATTTAAACCCAGCGCCTCAGCAAACCGCAAGAGAAAACCCTGAACATAAATGGGTTCGGGGAGCTTATAGAGTTGCCCTTCTTCAATTGATTGCAGCAGACTAACTCGAATCATCGTTTTCGCCGCGACTTGTTCAAGGGTCATCGACTGAGACTCCCGCACTTGCCGTAAGTAAGCACCCATCTCGGCCAGCTTGACCGATGGATCCTGTTGTGGTTTCAGGATAGCTTTCGGGTTATGCTTCTTCATCGGGTCGGTTCCTGAGTAGCTGCTGGCAAATTTACGGATTTTAGGGAGACTTGACTTTGTAAGAAACATATCTCAGAGGGGTTCAAGGGGCGGTAGTAGCCGTGGGGCAAGGGAGCTTCCCCGGGTGGGTGGAGATGAATCGAGCCGATCGCCGTGCGGTGTAACTGAATGACCGGGTATCCTAACAACTCAGCAACCCGGCGAATTTGGCGATTTCTGCCTTCCCAGAGAATCACTTCAAGCTGGGTTTGGGACGGACGCGGGCGATCGAGGATGCGAACCGAAGCGGGTCGGGTTTTTTTGCCATCCAAGACGACACCACGACGCCATGCTTCCAAGGTTGACTCCTGGGGTTCTCCCGCAACGGTCACCTGGTAGGTTTTGGGAATGCTATGCCGGGGATGGGTGAGTTGGAAGGTGAGTTCTCCGTCATTGGTGAGCAGTAATGCTCCGGTGGAGTCAAAATCCAACCGTCCCACGGGATGGATTCCTTTGTGTTGCCGTAAATCAGCCGGGAGGAGGTCGAGCACGGTGGTCCGACCTTGGGGATCGGCGCAGGTGGAAACGACTCCGGTTGGTTTGTTTAACAACAAGTAAAGGGGACTGGGACGATCGCCGGGGTTGACAGGGATGCCATCGACTTGGATGCGATCGCGTTGAGGATTGGCTTTCTGCCCAAGGTGGGCAATTTCGCCGTTCAGTTGGACCCGTCCCTGTTCAATCATTTTTTCAGCTTGACGCCGTGAGGCAATGCCCCATTCGGATAGGATTTTTTGCAGTCTAGCATCCATATTTTGGACGGCTGCGCTTTCTCGCTTTTTTCTAAAAGTTCTTAGGGGTTGAGTCCACCTGACAACTTGCCAGACTGAACTATGTACAAATATTACAGGATCGGGGAGAATACAAGCACTCAGCACGGAAAACTAGGGGTTAGAACCACTCAAATGCCCCGTAACCGAGGGGACGGGCGCTGCTTGATGCCCCAACATTTCACCGATGCGACCAGACTCCCCTGATTCTAGGGCATTGCACCAGGGGAATTGCATTGAGAATATTTATGCGCGAAAAAGAAATTGTGAAATTACCTTCTGTGTCAAGCGATCGCCCCGAATTATCCCGACAAGAAGAGGGTTTACCCGTGACTCCACCCAGGCACCAGTCTCGGTCTCGCATCGGTTGGGTCCTCTCCAGTGCGGTGAAATTCTGGTTGCGATCGCAGGTGGAATCTGTGCGCGAACTAGAGGTGCAGATTGAAGGTGGCGATCGCCAAATCCTCCAAGGGGTCATTCCCCAGGTCTCTCTATGCGGGTCCGATGCCATCTACCAAGGTCTGCATCTGACTACCCTGGAGGTTCACGGGACTGGCATTCAGGTCAATCTGAAGGACATTCTTCGCGGGAAATCCTTGCACCTTCAGCACCCAGTCCCCGTGGTGGTAAGGTTACATCTGACGGAATCTGGCCTCAATGCCTCTATGCGATCGCCGTTGCTCGCGGAGGCCTTCACCCCATTATTCCTCCCCCAATTCGCCTTGGCCCTCTCCTGGGAGTCAGAACCCACCCTCACCTGGGAGGGCGCTGCCATCCTCTCTTCCCAGGAAACCCTGATCCTACGCGGGAGTTTCAATCCTCCCTCCCAAGCGGCCCAACCCTTTCTCCTGCAAACCGGGTTACAACTGGGCAACCCCTCAGAACTGCACTTTCTCAATCCAACAATTCAACTGCTTTCAGACTCGGCTGTGATGCCATTAGAAACCGTTATCTTACCCCTAGGGTCCGATGTGGCTATTTCAGAACTCCGTTTCACCGAAACCGGATTAATCTGTCAAGGTCAACTGACGGTTCTGCCTTAACGGTTCCGGCATCAGGAAGACCCCCTGCTTTTAAGACTCCACCCATTGCGATAACAAGGGCAACAGCAGGGTAATAAAGTAATAAACAAAAGGCGCTGTAAAAATATAACTATCCACCCGGTCTAAGATTCCCCCGTGACCGGGAATCAGTTTACCCGAATCCTTCACTCCCGCATCGCGCTTCATCAGGGATTCGATTAAATCTCCCATCAAGCTGGCAATCCCTAAGAGTAAACCGAATGCTACCCCAGTCCCTCCCCAGAATGGCCAATTGAGATAATTCGCCCCAAGGGTTGCCAAAATGACACTCCCGAGGATGCCAAATACTGCCCCTTCCACAGTCTTTTTCGGACTGATATCGGAAAAATGAGTCCGTCCCAACCACTTGCCACCGACATAAGCTGCCGAATCTGCCGTAGAAATACAAATAAACGAAAGCAAGGTCACACTCAACCCTGTAGGTAGGTCCGAAAAATCAGGCCAGGTTTGGGGCCAATAGCCACCCAAGGGGAGATTACTGGCCGCCTCAGACTCTAAGGTGCGTAAGCGTAGCCAAAAACTGGGTAAATAACCGATATAAAATAGGCCGAGAATGGAGGCGGCTAAATCTGTGATCGTTGCCATTTTTGGCTTAAACAGGAGATAGAAACAAATACAGGTTCCGGCGATCGGCAAGAAGGCATCGGTCAACTGGGAATCTAGGGTTGAAAGCACGACCAATGCCAGACTTAGAAATAAACTCGTTTTGGCGGCGGGGCAAATCCCTTTGGCCCGGACAAGTTCTAAGTATTCCCGATGTGCAATACAGACCAAAATGGAGAAACCGACTGTAAAGTACCAACCTCCTAGGAAGGTCGTGCCTAGGCCTAGGATGAGGGCAACAATGGTACTGAGAATTCGAGACAAAGGCATAGAACAATTTTATAGGTAATCTAGTATTAGCAAAATAGATTTCTGGCAATATCAGGAAGGCTTCTATCTTGTCAAGGTTTCCTGATATTGCGGAACCCACCCACAAAACTGTACCGCGAGTTCACGGGGAATGGGGTCATTTGTTTGTCATTCTGCAAGAGGTTTAATTCAAGAGAATCCGGTAAACTGCCCGAAATTTCAATCGAGCTTTTCTCCACTGAGGATAAAGATGGGGTCAACCGCTACAAAACTTTGATGTGTTCCCCTTCCTTCTAAGCGGTTGAAGGAGGACTGTACTACTTCCACATTGCGGACTTGTAACTCAGCAAAGCTTTCGGAAATGGCGTACAGATTTTCCAGACTTGCGGCAGTGGCAACGACTCGCCCTTCTGGGAGTAAGTAGGACCAGACTTTTTCTAAGATGGTTTTAATTGGACGGCCTCCTTCAATACAGACGCGATTGGGGGCATGGGGTAACTGTGATAGACATTCTGGTGCACTGCCTTCGATGATTTCTACATTTTTAACCCCGAAGCGATCGCAGTTGACCCGAATTAAGGCGGCAACTTCTTCGTCTCTTTCTACGGCTAAAATCTGACCCTTTGGACAGAGTAATCCCGCTTCTACAGGGATGGTTCCGGTTCCGGCTCCAATATCCCATAAGACGGACTCGGATTGCAGCCGCAGGTGGGACAGTAAGAGTAATCTTGTTTCCCGTTTACTCATCGGAATTCCCGGCAATCGCTCGAATAATTCATCCGCAATACCCGGGGTAATATAAGGCCAAATTGGAGAATTCATAATTAGATTAATGCTATATTTATAGAAGATGTTAATCAGGTCTTTATAATTTATTTGAAGAGGTTAAACTTCAATAAATTATGTTAAAATTAATTGCTGAAAAGATTGAGTAGCTTTTTATTTTGTTAAGACATTCGTTGTTTAGTTTTGTGTTAATTAAAGCAATCTTTTTAGCCGGTTAAATTTTAAAGTTATAGGATTAAATGAGAGATTTAATCGTAATAAGTTTAACTGATTTCCAGATTATTTTTATCAAGGTTATCTAGTTCTAACGACTTTGAGGGTAGTTAGGGTCGGATCGCTACATCCGGTTAGGATACCTCCATGAGCGAGCACTTGTTGCAAATAGGCGACTGCCTCTAAGGTAATCACCTCTCCGGGCATCAAAATTGGGATTCCTGGGGGATATGGACATACTAACTCAGCACTGACCCTCGCGATCGCCTCGGTAATAGGGATTGCTTCCACAAGAGCAAAAAACGCATCCCTCGGGCATAGGGAAAGGGCGGGAGACGGAGGCATCGGGTGAAGGCAAACCGATCGCTGTTTGTGCCAATAATCGTGGGAGAGGGTCGAGAACCCTTGTACGAGTTGGTCAATATCTGCCGAGGTATTCCCCAAGCTGATAATAAAGGTTAAATGGTCCGGGGAGGGTAACTCGCAGGTGACCCCGAGTTCCTGAAGCATTTCATCCACTTCATACCCACTCAGTCCCCACCCCCAAACCCCAACTGTCAAACGGGTGCGATCGCCGGCGACAAATCCTGGACTTCTCGGTTCCGGGGGCGTTAACACCGATAACCCTGGGATTTGGGCAATCTCCTCCCGGGCGCGACTGCCTAGGGCCAGGGTTTGGGTCATCAACTCTTGACCCTGTAGTGCCATTTGTTGCCGCGCCGCATCTAAGGACGCCAGGAGTAAATAACTCGGACTGGTGGATTGCATTAACTGCAAACTTTGACTCAGGCGATCGACATCAATGCGATCGCCTTGAATATGCAGCATCGATGCCTGAGTCATGGCCCCGAGGACTTTGTGAATTGATTGCACGGATAGGTCCGCCCCCGCAACCAGGGCCGGAGTGGGTAAATCCTCATGGAACGCGAAATGAGGACCATGCGCTTCATCCACCAATAGGGGAATGCCGAACTGGTGAGTCACGGTGGCGATCGCCTGAATATCCCCGCATACCCCCTGATAGGTGGGATAAACCATCATCACCGCTTTCGCATCAGGATGGACCGCTAATGCTTCGGCGACGGATGCCGGAGTGATACTGAGGGCTAAACCCCATACTGGCTCAAATTCAGGGGAGATAAAAACAGGCAATGCCCCGGATAAAATCAATCCAGAAATCACCGATTTATGAACATTTCTGGGCAGAATAATTTTATCTCCTGGACGGATTGTTGCCAGGATTGCTGCAATAATTCCAGCGGTGGAACCATTGACTAAAAACCAGGTTTGGGATGCACCAAAAGCATCTGCCGCGAGTTCTTGGGCAGCGGCGATCGCCCCAGTCGGTGCAAATAAATTATCAAGGTCCGGCAGTTCGGGTAAATCGGCTAAAAACACCGAAGTTCCTAACAGATTGCTCAGAGATTGGGGGATTCCTCGGCCCCGTTTGTGTCCCGGTGCATAAAACGGCGCGTCGGGTTTTTTCGCACAGCGGGCGAGGGTTTCTAATAAAGGCGCTTGACGGTGGTCCTGGGACATAGATTAAAATAATGGAGCATCTGATGTTTGGACAGTCTGCCCTCATCCCCGGAGCCCCATTCTCCCAAAAAGGGAGAAGCCCTCACCCCTCAGTCCCTCTCCCACTTTGGGAGAGGGATTTAGGGTGAGGGCGGCGAGCATTGGGATGCTCCCTAGAATAATGGACGCGATCGGCGAACGAGTCGATCAATTTGTTCAGTGAAATATGCTTCTTGATATTTGAGTTGTCGGGCCACTTCTAAGCCGTTTTGAAAGGCTTGGATGGCCTGGGGATAGGCATTTTGTTGCTGATGGATTTGACCGATGCGATCGTAAGTATGCATTATCCCATATAAGTTGTAGGCGCGACGCTCAACGATTAATAAAGCTTCATAAACTTCTAAGGCGGCATCAAATTTTTCTAGGGTGGTATAGAGGTGGGCGAGGCGTTCTAGGGCACCGCTGGCGATGTAAAATTGTTGTTGCGTCCAGGCGAAGGTGTAGGATTGTTCGTAGGTGGCGATCGCCGTTTGTAGTTGGCCGAGACGTTGATAATCTATGGCGATCGCCAGGGTGAGTTCGGGGATTTTGCTAATATCTTGGGGGTTACTATAAAGGGTAACTAATCGTTGGCGAGTGGCGATAGCCCCTAATGAATCATTGGCCTGGGTGTAGATAAAAGCCAGTTGTTCGAGGTAGGATAATTCTTGGAGGCGATCGCGTCGTTGGACCGCAAAGGAGAGTAATCCTTGATAGGGTGTTGCGGCATTGACATAATCCAGTTTTTCCAGATAGAGGCGACCCATATTGGTGAGGATGGATTCTTCTGCGGAGGCATCGTTGCGAGTGCGAGCATCGGTGAGCAATTGCTGATAAACTGTGAGGGCTAAATCTCGCGATCGCACCGTTTCAAATCCCGTCACTAATGCTTGCAACAGGGGCAATTCACAACCTTGAGGACTCAGACAATACTCTTGATGAATGACCTTGAGTCTAGCATCAATTGCTTGGAGTGCGGTAATTTCTGCTTGTTCCCAGGCAGTCGCCCCCACCCGAGTTAAGGCCCGCACCTCCGGCAAGGGTCCAAAATAACGCCATAAACGCAATTCTCGATACCAAATCGTAAAAGCTTCTGGGTTATTTCCATCTGCTAATTCTGCCGATGCTTCGGCATTTAAAACATTTAAACCCAATTCTAACTCCCGAAGTTGTTCTGGGGTTAAGGATTGATTTTTTTTCGGTGGATTCGGGACCAAGGGGTCGGGTATCAGCACTTCCAAAGGATTTGGAGGCAACAGTGGTGGTGCAGAATTTTCCGGTTGTCCCAGGACTTTCAAAGCATTAAACCCGAAAAAAGTCAAGGATAAAATCCAGAAAAATAAACCCAAATGAGCCAAGTTTCGGTGGAGTCGGGTTGGGCCAAGGGGGTAACGATTTCCTCCACATTTTACTCCCGTTATAATTTTCATCTAGTTTATTTTTGAATTGATTCAACTGGTTAACCGTTCAATTTAATCGATCTACATAAACGGGGTTTTGGACTCATTTTAAATAGAGACACCCTCGCAATTTTGCCACCAATTTGTTAAATTGAAAGTTGGACTGTTTAGATTTTCAAGGGTTGGAGGCGATCGTGAACTGGCGCAAATTTCAAATTTTCCCCTGGGTGATGGCATTGGCACTGGTGTTATCGAGTGTATTAACCGCCTGTGCCTTGCCACAAGTCAATGCACAAGAGCGAATATTTCTCGACTTGTCCCTAGAATTTTTGGACGAGTATGAACTGCCGAAACGTCCATTTCAGGATACGCCCGTTGGTGGATTATCCGGCATCACCTATGATCGCCAACGCGATCGCTTCTATGCCATCTGTGACGATCGCGGATATTATGCCCCCCCCCGCTTCTATACCCTTAAACTGAATTTGGATTCTAACAGTTCCGATTCGCCTAAAATCGACGGAGTTGAAATCGAATCCGTCACCTTTCTCAAAGGGGAAGACGGCAATCCCTATGCGATCGGTGAAATTGATCCAGAAGGCATCGCCTTTGCCTCCCCCAACAGCGTTTATATCACCAGCGAAGGGATTGCTCGCAAAGGGTTAGCACCCTTTATCCACGAAATCGACCTAGAAACTGGCCAATTTGTCCGGGATATCACCATTCCCAACCGCTACATCCCCGATAATGCCGACAACCCAACCCAAGGTATCCAAGATAATTTAGGGTTAGAGTCCCTCACCCTCAATCCCCGAGGATTTGGGGATGCCACCGTCGATCCCTATCGCCTGTTTACCGCAACGGAAGCACCCCTGGTTCAAGATTTAGATGAACTCGATGCCGAACTTCCCCCCAAAAACCGCTTACTTCATTATCTAATCTCCGATGGACCCCCGCTCTTAATTTCTGAAAATCTTTACACCCTGGATGATAGTGTTCGCTGGAGTCTATACAACGGGTTAGCGGATTTATTAGCGTTAGAACCGGGGGGGCATTTGCTGAGTTTAGAGCGCAATTTTGGGTTTCTCGGTTTCGGTGCAAAAATCTTTGAAATCCAAACCGGCAGCGCTACAGACACTTCGAGAATTGCTAGTTTAAAAGGGGAACTGAAGAAGGTTGAACCCATTAAGAAGCGATTGCTTTTAAACTTACAAGATTTAGGAATTGAGTTAGACAATCTGGAAGGGATGACCCTTGGACCCCGTTTCTCAGACGGCAGTCAAAGTTTAATCCTGATCAGTGATGATAATTTTAGTCCGGATCAACTTAATCAGATTTTGTTGTTTCGGTTAAAATTCTAGGGGTTTTCCCCGGAGTTATAGCGTTTCCCAGAGTGATTAGGTCCGGTTTTAGGGAATGCAGTACATCCCTCCCATCAGGGTGTGCGCTCTTCAGGTAAGCTATGCCTACTTGAAGAGCGCACTCTTAACTATAGCGGCCCATAATAATTCAAAAATTATTCGCCATTTATATCGGGGAATATCCGGATATAAATGGCGAAGTTAGTGTCATAAAAATCAGCGAGTTTTATTTAGTTTTAGGTGAAGTTAGTCTGTCATTTTAATCCATCCGCGTTTGATCGCGTGTAAGAGGCGATTAATTAGTCTATAGTCGGATTCGTTAAGTTGCTGATAACTTAACAAAGCAAAATTCACTCGTTGACGATTTGCTTCAGTCATTTTATTATGTTGCCAAACCGATAAAAATAACTCGGTAATCTCAGAGTGAGGTAAAATATCAGAGCGGTAAATATTAGCCTTGTTCTCAGGATAAGGGAAGTTAGGTTGAACTGAACATTTAGGAAAATTTAGAGAAATTTCAAGACCTTGCATAAACGATTCCTTATTTTCATGAGTAGTAAACTGCCCTTTTTATCACTCGTCAATAATTTGATGCAGGGCTAATTTAGGGGAGGTAATTTAAGGGGGCAAGCCTTTGGGGAATCAAGTTAAGGAGTCTGAAAATCTAGGGAATTTGGCAGAAACTTCCGTCAGATTCCTTTATTGTAAGTTGATTGATGCCCGTGTCATTGACATTGCTCCAATAGTTAAAGGATAGTCTGATTGGTCTAAAGCCTGCCTCTATCTAAAGAGGTAACTCAAGCAAATGTAGAGGGTATAGGCTTAGGAGAGTCGGTAGAAAAGGGCTGAAAAAATGTCATATAGACTGGCAAAATTCTCGGTTAATTGAGAGAGGCATTCATCTGGTAAACCCGTTATTTATAGTTGTTTTCAATATTTTTTGTAGCCCGGAGTGAGGCAACTTTAGTGGGCCGGAAAAGCTCTATACATTACGGATTAAATCGGGTTAAATTTTTGATAACTTGTAGATCACAGGCTCCAAGCGAGGAATGCATGGAATCCCTCTACACTACGCTTGATTAAGGCAGCAAGGGGGGTTGATGAAGGCAGAGGTTGGTAGAATCACTTAGAAATGGGGTGAGTACCGGGGCATTTGCTGTCTGACAGGGGTCTGTATTGTGAGCCGGATAAGTTGGGGCCTGAAAAACAAATCTCCTGGTGGATCGGGGATTGGCGATCGCCCTTTGATTAAAAGATGTAACGATTTCCGGGATGGTAGCGTAAGTCACTTCGGAAATTTGGTAAATCTTTGTTAAGTTGATAGAGCAAAGACGTTCTCCTATTTTTTTCAGATATGCAAAGCTGTGAAACTTGCAAGCATCGAGGCACCAAG
>NZ_JAFLQW010000104.1 GCF_017313335.1 Phormidium pseudopriestleyi FRX01
AATCGAAGATTGGATAGACCAACTGCCTAACCCCACAGAACAAGACTCTGCCCATTAACATGGGCGCGAAAGGGTTCGCTACATCCCACGCTTAAAAGACGTGGGTTTTGCTCCCCTCTCGAACTCTCCCGCTCTATAAGATAAGATTGTTCGGATTATGTATTTGACTTGGTTAGACAGTAATTCGTGGCTGATTGAATTAGCCTCTAAGCGGATCCTACTTGACCCGTGGCTGGTGGGTCCATTGGTATTTGGGAACCAGCCTTGGTTGTTCAAAAGCGATCGCCGCTTCGTGCGCCCCATCCCGGACAATATCGATCTGATTTTACTGTCCCAGGGTTTGGAAGACCATGCCCATCCGCCCACTTTAAAACAACTTGATCGCGATATTCCGGTTGTTGCTTCGGTGAATGCCGCCAAGATAGTCCAGGAGTTGAATTATACTCAAATCACCCCCCTAGCGCATGGGGAAAGTTTTTCCCTGGACAATCTGGAAATTAAGGCGATTCCCGGTTCACCCATTGGACCTTTTTTGGTGGAAAATGCTTATATTCTCCGGGATTTAGAAACGGGTACGAGTCTCTATTATGAACCCCACGGTTCTCATTCTCCGACTCTGAAAAATGAAGGACCAATTGATGTGGCGATCGCCCCAATTGTTGATTTATCCCTGCCACTTGTCGGGTCAATTATTAAAGGGAAAGAAAGTGCTTTAGAACTGGCTAAAATGCTGCAACCCCAAGTTATGTTACCCACAGCAGCCGGAGGGGATGTGATATTTGAGGGGCTGTTAATGTCTTTGATTCGTGCCCAAGGAACGATTGAAGATTTTCGCTCTTTGTTGGCAAAGCACCAGATTTCCACTCGGGCGATCAACCCCAAACCGGGCGATCGCTTCGAGGTTCCATTAGAACAGCGCACGGCCCAAGTGAGTTGAACTCCTGGGTTTGTGTCCGATATGGTAGAGATTGAAAATACCCTAATTTATCACCCGTTTTCGTGACAGAAAACGGGTTTTTTGAGGGGTAGAATGGGGCAAAATATTGAGCGATTTAGATGAGAAATTTCGGCAAGTTTACCTCAAAACAAGCGCTGTTTTCATCCGGGTAATTGGGTATAAACTGAGGCACTTTTGAGCGGTGTATTCTGACCGGGACGGGTTTGCAACTGATGCATATAGTTGAATAGATGCCAGCAGTAAGATTCCGGGAGTCCGCAGGTGACGGCCCCGCGTAAGACAACCTGAAAATACCAGTCGTTGGGGGGGAGTTCTTCCGAGAGTTTATGGGCTACGGTATAAGTGCGAACATTCTGGTAAACTTGATCACCCGAGGAGATTTCGATCGCCTCGCGATGATAGCCTTTTTCTCGTTCATCCAGGCGATCGGACAGTCGCCAAGGGAGTTGATAGAGAACTCCTTCTACGAAGGCGGTGGGGTCTTTGACGACATCGAGAACGCCGCAATTTCGCAAGGTTGAATACCCAGAAAATTGCAGTCGATAGCCTTTGAGAGTGGCAGGACCGATCGCATAGTGATGGGTGGTTTCTCCCAGCGATCGTTTTAAATCTACCGGACACATACAAGAGCCATAGGCGAAATAGTAAAAGGTTTCGCCGGGAGATTCTAATCGGGCCGACCTTTTGCTCAGGGAAGGTAAGGTCTGCAAACCCTGTAAATGTCGAGGCTGAAGGCTCATTTTTTGGCTAACCAGTTGCTAGGTATGAAAGGAATTCTATCAAAGGCTTGAAGAAAAAAACAGCTTATTCCGACCGGAGAACCGTAGATTCAAGAAATCTTTAAAATTGTCCCGGGACTCAGAGGGTGGAGCCTACAAGTCAACCGCCATCAGCAGGGTGCTGAACGTCTGAGTTTGGACATCTTCCAGGGGAACAACCAGGCGGTCTCCGGCCCACTCTAGCTTGCGTTCCGTGGCAAAGAGTCGTTTACCCGGAGGCAGGGAAACGCGCTGAGTGATTTGTCGTGGCAAGTCATAAACCCAGAGGGTGTGACCGCCTTGAACATCACTGAGGACCGCCACCACGCGATCGCTTTGTTCTGAGAAATCTGGACGGATGCTAGACAACCGTTCAATGGGCGTTTCTTCAAATAGGAGTTGGCTTTCTCCGGTATCTGCTGAAAAGGCGTAGAGTTTAGCAAAGCTGCTTGTGGAGTTTTCCCCCGAGGGTCGGCTGGCATAGAGCACCGTCTTGTAATCATCGCTCAGGGCCAGGAATTCGAGATATTCACCCTGTAATAAAACTTCCTTATCTCCCGTAGTGGGGGAGATAGCGACCAATGAATTCGGCAATTGGCTATACTCCCAAGCCAAAATTTGACCCTGGGCTGTCCATCCGAAAATCCGATATTTATCCCCAGTGCTGCCTAGGGCTTTAGTTGCTTTGCCCGTAGCTACATCCAAGACCCAAACGCTCATATCGGAACCGGATCCCAAGGTTTCCCGATTCGAGGTAAAGGCAATCATCCGACCATCGGGGGACCAATTGGGATCAGAAGCCCAGTAGAGAATTTTCACCCCCGCCTCGCACTCGGATTCCTGGCAATTGGGAGGTGGGGGCGTTGGGGGTAATGCCCTAGTTTTAGCGATGGTCTCCTGTAGCGCCTGATGATTGCCGATCGCCTTCACGGACAGGGTGTTCTTATTCAGCAGATATAAGCCCCCCAGGTTAAATTGAGGTTGAAACAACAGCACCGAGGGTTCTTGGGGATTCTGCCAGAATTCTGGGGAGGGATGCTGGGGATCGGGAATCCAGCGTTGGGTTCCGGCCCAATTGAAGCCCAACAGATGTAACAGGTTGGATTCCCCTGTCACCGAATCCGGATATTCAATTTGCTTACGGGTGGCCTCAATGCGGCGCTTCTTCCCATTCAGGTCGATTTCCAGAATTTCGGCAGAAAAGTCGGGATTGGGGTCGCGTCGAGGGGAGGGCAAACTGACGAAGACGGCTTCGCGATCGGCTTCTGCGATCAACCGCACCGGCTGATCAACCCTGAGATCTCTGGATGAACCCGACCCTAAGTTTTGACATCCTGCAAGACTCAAACCCGTGAGGCCCAAGAGTAAATAGCAGGTGGCGATCGACAGGTTTTTGGGCAATAACATGGCAAAATCCTCCTGGAGTTTGATTCCCTGGACAAGGAAAGCGCTTCCTCGCATATTGAGCCACCGAGACAGGATGCGAAGGAAAGCGCTTCTTTCTGTGTAGAGTACCCTAGTTTAAAAGGTAAAGCGGCTTGGAGCAAAGGCAGCTTGATCCGGGAACTCCCCAAAAATGAAATCCCCCCTTTTGATAGGTAGATTAGCACTATTTGAGGACCTTTCTCCGAGTCTGGGAACCTGTTTTCCGGGAGTTTCCTAGGTGATAATCCTGACAAATTTCCCCGGTTCCGGATGGGTTTAAATTTTAGGGAGATAGGCCCGCTTCCAGAGTAAATTCCGAGGGCAACGGGGTTGGGCGAGGTTTCCCTTTGCAGGGTTTAGCAGCCGGGATTAGGGTAAGAATTGACGGTTTAATGTTATAGATTCAGTCTGAATTAAGTTTTAAATATTTAATTTTTAGGGTCCCGATGTTCTGAAATTGAGGTTTCTAAGCCGAGGGTTTTGCCGGTGGCATCGGTGCGATAAACCCAGCGAGTGCCACCATTGGATAAGACGATTCGCCAGCCGTTGACCTTGTGGCGATCGCAGACGGCTTGGGAATTGAGCAATCCCAGGCAACTGTCTCTCCAGGTTTGGGGGCTATATTCTGCGAGTTCCAATTGATCCGGTGAAATCCCCACGGTTTTGATGAGGTCAGCTTTGACGAGGGTTGCTAACCCCGAGGGCAAAGGGGGCTGCTCTAAGGGAGGAAGGGTTGAAGATAAGATGGAATTGAATAGGATTACGTCCCCGGAGTGATCGACATGATAAACCAGGCGTTCATTTCCAGCGGCGATCGCAATCTGCCAACCGGGGGCGGTCCCCACATCACACTTTTGCCCAGATACATCTACCTCTAGACAGAGATTCGGCCAATCCTGGACCTGAATTTGGGTAATGCTGAGGTCGGCAATATCCAACCCGGAACGACGGGCGGAGGCTTCTAAGACTGCATTGGCAACTTCTGAGGGGAGATAGCTAACCGGCACATCGGGGGTTTCCAGTTGCAGGGTATGTCCCTGGGGATCGCTGCGATACACCCAGCGATCGGAGACGACAACCCGCCATTGCTCTAGGCTGGTATCGGTACAATCCACAGTGGGATCGGAGTTCTCCTGGCATTCAAGAGGCTGGGATTCCAGACTGTACTCCGTAATCGAGAGTTCAGAGGCGGGAATTCCCAGTTTGAGGGAAAGGTCTTGTTCAACCGCTTGGATCACTGCATCCGGGAGACGGATTGGGTCAATCGTTTGACGCAGGAGATTGCGCGTGTTGCGAACGAGTTGACCAGCGATCGCCATTGGATTGCTCACGGCACTCGCACTAGAAGTGACTTTGGGATGCCCTTCTAGGAGTAAGACACCTGTCAGCATGACGGCGAGTACCAGCGGGTTAGGCTGTTTTTTACGGCGTTGTTCGTCCTGGTTCATATAGCACTGCTCCGTTATCGGCGATGCCTAAATGCCTGTTGGAATTAATCCCGATTGCACGTTGCATCGTGGGGAAAGATCTCGATGGAGTTTCTGCGATCGGGCCAAATCTTAGATGTGCATTTAGACAACAACACCCGGGTTGCAGGTTCCGCAAATGCTCCTTCAATCGTCGGGGGGAGAGTTCCTGGATTATTTCACAACAGACCCCTAAATCTTTGATTTAGGGATGTAATCTAAGCAAACTTCAAATCACAAGTCTTACTCGCAACCTGCTCTTTTCCCTACAGGGATCTGAGTAATTGAATGGAATTATTGTTCGCTATTTTATCCGAACCCGCCACAATATTGATCAGGCGTTTATGTAAAACCCGCTACGGGTATATTTTAAACGGTAACAGGATATGTCCCATAAATCAAGACGGGCAGTGCGATCGCCCTAAAGAAGCAAATCGTTCTGCCCGGTTGTAGCCTAGGCTACCTGGATTCAATTTATCCCCGTTTAGCTCCCAGGGACCCTCTTCCATCTCGTTGTTCTAAGGCATTGATTCTGTCTGAAATAAGTCGGACAAAACACCTGGTTTTTGAACAACATTGAGGCGAATTAGTCACCCAATCCCAATAGAAACCGGGTTGCTAACTTCTCCTTTCTCCCTAGTTTTAAGTCACCCCAACTCCTCCTGAACCGCCTCATTTTTATCCCAATTCATCCGAATTGATTCCCTATCCTATAGGACCCTTTATCGTCCAATTTGACTCACGATGCGATTCCAGGATTGAATCACCGGCTGTAAATTTACAGGTAACTGTTCTTGGCTCATATCGGCATAGCGAATCGTACTCGAACGGCTAGAAAGGGTAACCGTTATATAGTCGGCACTTCCTCTAGACTGATATACATTCAAACCGTTATAGCGATCGAATTGCTGCTGGGAAAGCAACCGTCGAAACTCCTGCACTTGAAGGGGAGAAATCCGCGCCACTCGCCGCCCGGAATCATTGGCATTACCGGGTCCTTGTAAGACTTGCATCAATGTACCATTATTCATCAGTACCGTTTCATAAGTCTGTCCGGTAATTCCTCCACTCGAAATGGCCCGAAAGATGATTCCCCGGGTTAACGGACCGGGCATTTCGTGAGTTGGAATTTGGGAAGAATTCATGAGAGGCCGATTCGCCGCGTTTTGTAAACCAGCATTAGGACCCGATCGCGGTAAGCTGGACCGACCATCGTAAGCTTCAGATAAAATCACCGTGCGACCCGAATTATCGGTGCGATAAATCCACCGTTGACCCGCCGCGCGATCGCTGATGACAGTCACTTCCCACCCCTCAACCAGGGCTTGTGTACACATTGACCCGGCTTGAGGAACCCCCAGACAACCATCCGGCCAAGTCTGGCGTACCGCCTTCACAATCCGAAAGTTATTGATAGACATCCGCGCCCGACTGGAGACTGCTTGTAAGACAGCATCGGACACCGATCGCGGTAACTCCGTACTCGCCGCATTCTGTCCCGATTCTAACCGCACGGTTCGTCCCGTATCATCCGTGCGATACACCCACCGATTGTTATTTTCCGTGAGTACCATCCGCCATCCATCGGTTCGCACTTGAGAGCAGAATTCGTTCGGTCCAGACAAACCGAGACAGGAATCCGGCCAAGTTTGGCGGGTTGCTTCCGTAATCCGGATTTGTCGTTCGGGGATGTTTTGGCGGCGCGACAGGTCACTAATCACCGCACTTTGCACCGATCTCGGGACATTATCCAGATCCAACTGGCGATCGCCCTTAGCAATCAAAGTCGCCGACTCTACTGCTAACCCTTGGCGGCTTACTTCAGCAGCATTCAGTCCCCCTAAAGGGACAATTAATCCAATCAACCCCATTAACACTAACGAAAAAAGAATTTTTTCAGATTTCATAAAACATTGACTCCTGTTTTTGTTCTAATCAATAGCATAGACGCCAGATTCTAATCAAATGTTTACATATTTTTAGACCGCCAGAAAATAAGCGATTTAGAGGGAATTAAATCTCCATTGGGGGATTCATGAATCAGGGGGGATTGAGTATTTAATTCATCCCTAGATTCCATTCACTGATTTAGGACTAGCCCTGAATTGGTGGTAAATTTAATGACGAAAAATCATGATTTCACTTAGGGGCGCAATGCGCCCCTACAAATACACCTTGATAGGGCTAATCATTTAGGAGTGCTATATACCACGGTTTCTAATAACTGACGCTGGGCTTGATTTAACTTAATCCAGGGTCGTGCTTTCTTTAAAATCGCTTCTGCTTCCTGGGCATTTGTTGCCAATCCTCGGGCCATCAAAACCGCAGGGGCGACAGTGGCCGATCGCCCATGTCCAATCGCACAGTGGATGTAAACATTTCCCTGCCAATCCGCAATTTTTTGGACTAAGGCACGGAATTCTCCCTCACCGGGAACATGAGCATCTAAAGTGGGTAAACAAAGATAGTCTTTCCCCTCTAGCGCCTCTTTGGGTTCGGGAAACTCTGCGGTTAAATCCACCAACAAACTAATATCTGCGGGTAACTCGTCAACAAAAGCCCGTCTTCCCATCCACAAACCCGGGGCGATATAATTATAACAGTCTTCTTTCAAAAATCGGCGCTGTAGATGCCAAAATCCCCAACAAAATAACAGGTAAGGGAATAAAATGATAAATAAAACAATATACTTCATGGTTCTGTGTGGGTTGCCTGTCTTTACAAGAGTTTGCAGTCACCTGAGCAAAGTTTTTTCTTAACCCGAGACTAATTTGTTCTATAATTTTACAGAGTCAAATCAAAAATTTACTATGTGTCGTTTACTTGCCTACTTAGGCCGACCGATTCAACTCGATCGCCTACTTCTGAAACCCGAACATTCCCTGGTGGTGCAAAGCTATCAACCCCGAGAGATGACCTCCGGAGTCGTCAACGCTGATGGGTTTGGCATCGGATGGTATGATCCGGACCGGGACGTTAACCCCTTTACCTACAAAAATCTACTACCGATTTGGAATGATACGAACCTGCCGCATCTGAGTCGGTATATTGAAACCGGAACCTTTCTCGGATGTGTCCGCAGTGCAACCGCAGGACAGGATGTGACATTGAGCAATTGTCCGCCTTTTGGCGATCGCCGCATCCTCGCAGTTCACAATGGGTTTATCGAAAACTTCCGCAAAACCCTGTATCGTCCAATTCGCAACGAGCTGACGGATGATATTTATCAGCAAATTGGCGGGACGACGGACACAGAACATATTTTTGCCCTATTTCTATCCCTTCTAGATGTCACGGCAGATCATCACCGGCCACCTCATTCCACCCTCACTTCGGCATTGCACAGTACCTTAACCATTTTAACAGAACTTGCTAGACCCGAAGGGGTGAAATTTTCGGCGAATTTTATCATCACCGACGGACATCAATTGGTCGCCTCGCGCTTTGCCAATCAGACGGGTGCACCGACTTTGTACTGGTTACGGGATGATCCGAACTTTCCCGACTCGGTGATGATTGCCTCGGAACCTTTGTTCGAGGGAGACTGGAATAAATGTCCTGAAGAAAGTATGATTACGGTGGGGGAGAACCTTGACATCAATATCCATCAAATCTAAGGCGATCGCCTCTGGGGTAATCCGCGACCCTGGTGCAGTGAGAGAGGAATTGCGGGAATCGATGTATCAATGTCGCCTGGGTACCCTCAAGCTCTTTGAATCGATGGATGAGGGGACATTTCGCTGTCTAGTTCATCCCGATTTTAGTCCCGTAGGTTGGCACTTAGGACATATTGGATTTACGGAAGGATTATGGTTGCTGGAACGAGGTGCGGGAATGCCGCCCTTATTTCCCCAGTATCGGCAACTGATGGCACAGGATGGATTGCCGAAGCATCAACGAGTTGAGTTACCTCCGTTGCCGGAAATTCTGGATTATATTTCGGGGATGCGATCGCAGGTTTTCGAGTCTTTAAAAACCGCTAATCTGGAAAAACAAGAGCGAATTTGGCGGTTTATTCTTCAACATGAAAGTCAGCATACGGAAACCATCGCTTTTGTGTTGCAATTGCAGAAATTGGCGATGGGAAGACGAGACGAGGCGATCGGTCAGTCTCCAGAATTCGCAACTCAGGCCGTCCCCATTTCTGCCGGAGAGTTTGAGTTCGGAAATGATGGATTTGATGCCCTGGATAACGAGCAATCCCCCCAACGATTGTACCTACCCGATTACACAATTGACCCCTATCCGGTCACTTGTGAACAATATCGGCAATTTATACAATTTGGGGGATATCAAACTCGGGATTGGTGGTCTAGTGCTGGTTGGGACTGGTTACAAGGCGCACAAGTGACTCAACCGCTGTATTGGCGAAATGAACCGGCCTTTAATCATCATCCCGTCTGCGGAGTCAGTTACTATGAAGCGTCAGCGTATGCGAGATTTGTCGGGAAACGACTCCCCACGGAAGCGGAATGGGAAAAAGCTGCCTGTTGGGATCCGGTGACGCACACCCAGGGGATCTATCCTTGGGGGGATGAATTTCCTACGGGCGATCGCTGCAATCATGATAATCAACAAGCACAAACCACCCCGGTTAATCAGTATCCCCGAGGGGTTAGCGCCTACGGATGTTATGACATGATGGGAAATGTGTGGGAATGGACCTCTAGCTGGTTTGCCCCCTATCCTGGATTTAAACCCTATCCCTACCCCGGATACTCCCACACCTATTTTGACCAACAGCATCGAGTCTTACGCGGCAGCAGTTGGGCGACTCGTCCTTGGGCGATGCGCGGGAGTTTCCGCAACTGGTATCATCCTTGGATGCGACAGATTTTAGCAGGATTTCGCTGTGCTGGCGGAAGTGATTAATAGGAATTATGCAAACCTATCGGATTAATTAGAGTTCGCGATTAGTGAGGAAATTTATTCCTAAAGCAGGAACTTTTCCCCCTGGGTGTTCACAGATAATGAGACAATATAAAAACGGCGATCGCGATTCTATTCAGTCTCATAAGCAATGAGATAACTGATAGAACCGTGACCCGGATTTGTTTATGCCTCCACCCCAAAAAATACGGATGAAATTTGTAAAACCGTCTGATACCCCAGATTTAGCCACCCGGGTTGACTTTGAACCGGCTATTCTATCTAAACGCTTGCGGCTAGAACGATTAGTCTGTCCGACCCTTTCTTCCACAGAAATCGATAACGGTTCTGATGTAATTCAGGGGTTAACCCAGACGCAAAAAGCGCTTTCCCCCCGCTATTTTTATGACGATCGCGGTTCTCATTTATTTGAAAAAATTTGCGACTTACCCGAATATTACCCCACTCGGACTGAAGCCGCAATTTTACAGGATTGTTCGGCAGAAATTGCTCAAATTACGGGTTCAAGTGAAATCGTAGAACTCGGCAGTGGCAGTTCCACCAAAACTCGAATTCTGTTAGATGCCTACAAGAATCTGGGATATCCCCTGCGCTATCTGCCGATTGATGTCAGTGGCGGAATGTTAGAAAGTAGCGCCACCCAGTTACTTTTAGATTATCCCTCATTGCAGGTTCATGGTTTAGTTAGCACTTATGAATTAGCCCTAGCTAACTTGACTCCGGCGATTCTGCCCACCCGCACTCTTTGCTTTTTAGGCAGTACCTTGGGAAATTTGAACCTAGAAGAATGCGATCGCTTTTTTGCCGATATCGTTCAGGCATTAGAAGTGGGGGAATATTTCCTGTTAGGAATTGACCTGCATAAATCTCCGGCAATTTTAGAGCCTGCTTATAACGATGCTCAAGGGGTAACCGCAGAATTCAATCAAAATGTGCTGCATCATTTGAATTGGCGCTTTGATGGAAATTTTAAACCAGAACAGTTTGAACATTGGGCATTTTATAATCAAGCAGAACATCAAATTGAAATGCACTTGCGAAGTCAAAAAGCCCAAACCGTGCAACTGCGCGGTTTAGATTTTACGGTTAAATTTGAAGCAGAAGAAACCATCCTCACCGAAATTTCCCGCAAATTTGATTTAGATTCAATGGGGCAGTATTTGCAAAAACAAGGGTTGAACACAGTCAAAGTTTGGACCGACCCCAATCATTGGTTTGGCTTAGTCTTAGCCCAAGTGCAATCAACCTCCTAAATCCTCACTTCAAAGAATAAACGCCGATGGAACTAACTCCATCAGCGTTTATTACTGATTCCTAAACCGAACTCAGTTAACGGGTACTCCCAGGAGTTAAACCGTCCGCAGGTAGGGTTTCTTGTTCAGAGATTCCGGGTTCAGAATTGTGCAGCATTTCCAATTGTCGAGAACGGAAATCCGCTGCTGCATCATTGATGCTTTGCTGCTGCTGGAGATTGAATTCCTGCATACTGCGGGTGGTTCCGAATTGAGCGCGATGAATCAGATCCAATACATTCATCTGCTGCCCATCCCCGCTTGTCGATTCAAAGGGATTTTTTTGAAGCTGAATTTGGGGTTCTAGTAAATCACTGGCGCGGTTTGTTTCTTCTGCTGCGGCAGACTCGGGTAACATTAGGGCAGTCATGGCGATCGCCCCCAGGGTTCCGAGTGAAATTTGAGCAGTTGCTTTCAAAGTAAACTTCGATTTCATAGGTTTGTCAAGTGAACCATTGATGATACCGACCATTCTACTAAGCAAAAGTTCTCCGGAGTAGGGGTTGAATGCTCAATAATGCTAATGCCGCAAATCCGGCAAGGATTCCCAAGGCACCGCCAAAACTGACTTCTCCCCAAGGGGCCTGCATGACGATACTGCCGAGGGTCCAGTCAGAATGGAGGTACAAATAGCGAATCGGTTCGATCGCATAACTCAGGGGATTTAAGGTGGCAACAATTTGCAACCATTTCGGCATAAAGGAAAGCGGCGCTAAAGCGGTACTGGCAAACAATAGCGGCAAGTTAATCACAAAAATCACCGCCAACAGTTCGATATGTCCCGGTAAGGCAAAGGCTAATCCCAGACTTAATCCGGTGACGCCTAAAACCAGCAACAGGGTAATAAAGGCGATCGCCCCCAATCCCAATCCGCCCGGTAATCCAGCCCCCATAAAAGCCCCTGCCGCCACAATCACGGCAGTTTGAATCAAGCTCAACAGCAAAATATAAATCGCCGAAGCGACTACAATTGAAAACCGACTGGATAGGGGCGCAACCAGCAGGCGATTCAGAAATCCAAATTCGCGATCGAACATAATTGGCAATCCCGCATTTAATGCCCCAGAAAACGCGGTAAACACAATCACCCCCGCCCCTAAAAATTGGGCATAATTGACACTCTCGCCAAACATTCCTTGGGGAGCATTTTGAAACAATGCGCCGAATAGAATCAACCACATCAACGGCTGAATCACCCCGGCAATTAAGCTAGAAGGACGGCGTTTTAATTGAATAAACAGCCGTTTGGTCAGGGCCAAGGTTTCCTGAATAAATTCCCCGAGAGGGTTACCTGGAATAGTTTCAACCCTGGGATTACTTAAGGCTGTAGCTGGGTTTGGTGTAACGGTTTGACTCATAATCTGGTTGTTTATGGTTTTTTTTGCAGTTGAATTAGAAGGGTGAAAACCCAATGGTGAATGATGTTATCGCATATTTTGTTTGCGTTCCTTTTTCGGGTCCCGAGTTCCTGATGCGGCGATTTCCGCATCTAATAGAGTTCGACCCGTTGCCGTTAGATAAACATCATCTAAACTGGGTCGAGATTGGGCAATTCCGAAGGTGGGTAAACCGGCATCTCGTAAAGCTTGTTGAATGCTTAAGAGGGCATCACTTTGGGATTTCACCACCAAATTCAAGGAATTTCCTTGGGCATTGTTGATGATAATTTCTTCTACAAACGGCAGGGGTTCGAGTAGAGATTTGGCTTGTTGAGCCTCTTCTATTGGCGAGAATTCCCGGATGCGTAGGGTAATGCGATCGCCTCCGACTTTATCCTTTAAGGCAGAAGGGGTCCCGGTATCAATGACTTGACCGCGATCGATAATTGCTACGCGATCGGCCAAGGCATCAATTTCTTCCAGATAATGACTGGTAATCAATACCGTCGTCCCATTTTCACGCAACTGCCGCAGAAATCCCCATACCGCCATCCGAGTCTCAATATCTAATCCCACGGTGGGTTCATCCAAGACTAAAACATCCGGTTGGTGTAATAATCCTGCGGCCAAATCCAGACGCTTCTTGAGACCCCCGGAATATTTCCCCGTTTGGCGATCGGCCCACTCATCCAATCCCAATAAAGCTAGAACCGTCTTAATTCTATCTCTTGCCAAAGATTTGGGAATATGATATAATGCTGATTGCAATTCCAAGAGTTCGCGACCTGTGAGTACCTTATCTAAGGCCACTTCTTGGGCCACATAACCCAGCTTAGTGCGGGCCAATTTAGGATTTACAACCACATCAATGCCAGAAACCTCCAGACGACCGGCATCGGGAGTAACCAGACTGCATAAACAGCGAATGGTGGTGGTTTTGCCTGAACCATTGGGACCCAACAGCCCGAAGATTTCACC
>NZ_JAFLQW010000415.1 GCF_017313335.1 Phormidium pseudopriestleyi FRX01
AATCGGAACGAGATATGTTTAAAGCCAGTCTCGCTTCCGCTAACCTAGAACAAGATTTAGAAGCCATGCCGGACCTAGATTTTGCAGAAATTGATGCCGAATTAGAACGGTTGCGATCGCGCCTGCATCGACGGTAAGAGACTTTTCAGCATTGCCCTCCCCTAAAAATTACAAATGCCTGCAAAATTTTCTCCGTCATTGGGTTAAGAACCGTTTATAATTTTAGGTCCAACTCATTCTAAGTAAAACAATAAATCAGAACCGCAAAGTTTCATCCTGATTTCTATAGAATGTGGCTGCCTTCTGCAATCTTAACCCTCAACTGTAAATGTCTAATCCGCGCCAAATTGCCTTTTTAGCCCTCCGAGATGTCCATCGTCGGGGTGTATTTGCCGATATTGCCCTGGATAAATGGCTGCAAAAAGCCAAACTGGGGGAAGATTCTGCCCTGATTCCCAGCGATCGCCGATTAGCCACCGAATTAGTCTATGGTTGTGTGCGAAGAATGCGAACCTTAGATGCGATAATCGACCAACTGGCTAAAAAGAAATCCGCCAATCAACCCGATGACCTTCGCATCATTTTCCATCTCGGATTATATCAACTGCGGTATCTCTCGACTATTCCTGCCTCTGCCGCTGTCAATACTACCGTTGAATTAACCAAGGAAAATAAATTTAAAGGACTTGCCGGGTTTGTTAATGGATTATTGCGCCAATATATTCGTTTAACTGAATCCGAAAATACTGACCCCTTAGTGCTTCCCGATGATGAAATATCTCGTTTAGGAATTTTGCATAGCTTCCCCGATTGGATTGTTGCCAACTGGTGCGATCGCCTGGGATTCGCAGAAACTGAAAAACTCTGTGCTTGGTTCAACCAATCCCCGACCCTAGATTTACGCATCAATCCCTTAAAAACCACCCGAGAAGAAGTCGAAACCGCGTTCCAATCCGCCGGGGTTCAAGTTGCCAGATTGCCCCATTTACCCCAAGGATTGCGCTTATGTAGTGGTGCCGGTGCCATTGAAAACTTACCCGGATATCAGGCAGGATGGTGGACAATTCAAGACAGTAGCGCTCAATTAGTCGGGTCCTTGCTTGAAGCGAAACCCGGACAAGTGGCGATCGATGCCTGTGCCGCCCCCGGAGGAAAAACCACCCATATTGCTGAGATGATGGGAGATACAGGCACAATTTGGGCTTGTGATAAAGCGCCTTCCCGACTCAAAAAAGTCAAAGAAAATGCCCACAGACTCCAGCTTAAATCCATTCAAACCCTGAGTGGAGATAGTCGCAACTTCAGGCAATTTCATCAAACCGCTGACTGGGTACTCTTAGATGCCCCTTGTTCCGGACTCGGCACCCTTCATCGTCGCGCCGATGCCCGTTGGCGTCAAACCCCGGAAAATATCCAGGAACTATCCCAACTCCAGAAGGAATTACTGGCAGAAACTGCCCATTGGGTGAAACCCGGGGGTCACCTCGTCTATGCCACCTGTACCATCCATCCCCTGGAAAATGAAGAGGTGATTCAAGGATTCTTGGGAAGTCATGCCGACTGGGAGATAGAACCGCCTACCTCCGACTCCCCTGCGGCACACTTTGCCAAACCCGAAGGCTGGATCACCGTCTGGCCCCACCATCATGATATGGACGGATTTTTCATGGTGAGACTAAAGAAACAGCAGACAGAGTAATGCCAGGGCGATCAATCGGCGATCGCCCTGACTTAGATTTTATTATTATGGGTGGTCTTGACTTAAGTTTTACTTATCAACCTTGGGGACAACATCGGGACGATCTTTATCTTCCCAACCGGGGGGACGCTTGGAGTTATACCAGGCGATCGAACCCAGGGTCACTGCCGCAATAAAGCCTACGACATACACCAAGGTAAAACTGACAGGAAAATTGTTAGCACTGGCCCCCGCAGCAGCAGAGACTTCCATCAATATATTCATAAGCGCTTTTCACGAACTACACTCTCAGCTTACGGCAAGAGTGACCCTCCTGTATCCCTCTAAAGAGGAATATTAGGTCAGATTGAATGATTAGAAAAATTTATGATTGAGGTTTTGCGGTGAGGGGAGGTTTTAGCGTGATGGAGGGGCGATCGGGCTTTCTCGTTAATCCCACCTGTAACTACCTCCGACTGCAATGGCTTCTAAAACTTTGGTGATGGCATTGTGTTGGTAGTACCGCGCCTCTCATCTGCCGCTTTTGTCCTCGAAGGGAATCATCAGCAACGCGATCGCGCCACTTATTCAGAGGGAGTCTCAGCTTCCTTCATAATTGTTGCTAGGGGGAAGGAATTACCTGAATCAAACCTGTGTGAAAAGCAGTGTCGTAGGTGAGAATCGGCAGATTTTCCAGTTCTGCCTGAGCCATCAGCATTCGATCAAATGGATCTCGATGGGAAATGGGTAGATTTCCCGCTCTAAGGGCGTGGGCGGCGGTGATGGTGAGTTCGATGAACTGTGCTTGCTGTAAGATGCCCTGATAATTATTAACCAAAGGTTTCGCTTCAGGAAGTTTGCCGATGCGGTATTTGGTGGCAATTTCCCAAGCAGAGGCGCTGCTAACCAGAATACGATGGTCGGGATTGCGAATGATTTCTCGACACTTTTCGTTAAGTTTAGGGTCATTAAACAGCCACCAAAGTAGGATATGAGTATCGATGAGATAGCTCATTCCCATTGCCGGAGTTCCTCTTCGGGTAAAGGTTCAAAAAATGCGTCTGAGAGTTTTCCAGTGAGTAAACCCGGGGTGCGGGGTTCGACTTCGCTCACCGACGGGGGTTCGGTATTTTCTTGATTCAAACCCAAACGGAAGTAGTGAATCAGGTCATAAATTTCTACAAGTTTCTCTTCTGGGATATCTTGTAACTCTTGGATAATTTTTTTGAGTAACATAAATTCTCCCGGCTTCAATTGTCATCGGTGAGGGGGTAGCCCGTCCCTTCTCCAGAGCGGTTCTGGAAGGACACACCCAGGTAAGCGGCAAACTTCTCCTGAGAGTCGAGATCGGACCTGAGCCTAGCCCCTAATATGGGTCCATCCGCCTCTACATAGATTATAATTGATTATCTTTTTTTACCCTTCTGCGCTCTTTAATCTACCCAGATTGGGTAATTACTGAAATAAAAAGGGTCTAACCGATGATCGCAGGTGTTCTAACTCAGAGTGGTTGTGTCTGAGCAGTTCATGGTCCCAAAATGTTTGGTGATTATCCGCACAATCTTGTGCTAATGCTTCTCCGATTCCTTCAAACGTTTTTTTGAAATCCGCTTTTAAACGCTCGGGTTCAGACAGGACCCCCAAAACGAATACCCGACTTTGTAAGCCATCTGGAATTTGTGCCCTGACATCAGTCAATCGTTCTATCTTATTATCAAAATCAATCAGTAAAACCAGCATTCGGAGAGGAATGTTTTGCATTTTAGGACCCTGAACAGTCTTCAACTCATTCACAACTTTTAACCACCCGCCCGATGGAGGCAGGATTTGAATTGCTTTATTCAGGTTGGGATTGAAAGAAATAAATCCATTGGCAATCTGACGGTTTGCATCATCTTCTGGCAAGACGTGAACATGGGGCCTAAATTTATTGGTCATAAATCTAAATCACCCTGAATTAAAGCCCCCACTAAATCACCGTGAATTGAAATATCCTCAAGCGACCTGATTAGAGGGGGTTCTAAGTGACTGTTTCGATAAAGCACCCAGGTATTTTCATTAGAAAATTTGCGGATAGCTTCGGGGTTATGGGAGGTCACGAGTAGCTGACCTCCCTTCTTAAATGAATGCCGGAGTGCCGTGACAAAATGTCCAACTTCGGACAAAGATATATAATTTTCTGGTTCATCCCAAAAGCAACAAAGCGGTCCATAAAATTGGTTAGCTGCAACAACAACGGCCCCTAAGAAAAAACATTTTTCTCCCTCAGATAAATCTTCAAAATCAACACTGAAATAGGCATTCTTTGCTTCAAACGAAACTATCATACTTTTAAAATCTTTACCTATTCCTTTATTCTGAAAATCTTTAAAGTCCGGAATGACGTCTCGCAGATATTGGTCTATCTGGGTATAGGCAGCCGGATAGAGATTCAATAAACCAGACAACCACTCCCCAAAATTTGAACCAGTCCGTTGAGGTTCCAAGGTTTCACCGAGAGAATCTCCCTTGATGAAACTTGGAATAGGAGCTAAAATAATCAGGCGAGCAAGCCAAGTTTTAAAAATATGTAGGGGGTCTGTCTGGGATTGCTCTTGAATAACCGGAAGGGCAACCAGATGCCAATCCACTAGAAACTCCGCTGTGCGGTTTTGCGAGGTTTTTAAAAGCGTAATTTGCGCTTCTTTTCGACTGTAAATCTCCTGGCCATCCACGAGCAATTCTTCTTCCAAAACTCTCATTTCTTTAAAGTTTTTTGGCAATTCAAAGGCTAGGCTATATTTATAGAGTTTTTTCTGCAAAAAGACTTCAATCTCAAGGCGAATGGGAATATTAGAACGTCCCTGACAGAAATCCTTTTCTTGAACCAGTTGGCCAACCTTATTAATTCCTCTGCCAATACTTTGAAAAACCTCTAAGACTTTACCAATTGTTGATTTACCTGAACCATTTTTTCCAATTAAAAGCGCTGATGAAATTCCTTTGGTAGTGAATTCAAAGTTTTCTAAGCATCTAAAATTATTGACATAGATTCGGTGCAGCATTCAATACTCCTTCTATTTTAAAAATAAACACCCCAAGGATTATTATAAGTCATCCTTGGGGTGGTCATCAGTTTTCATCTGCCTAGTTAGTAATATCCATCAGAATAATCTCCAGCATTGGCAGAACCCTTTTGAGCATTATCTGGAGTGGTATCTCCATAGAAAATACTATTCGGAGTAACCGGCTTTGTTTTGATAAACTTTTCGCGTCCATC
>NZ_JAFLQW010000579.1 GCF_017313335.1 Phormidium pseudopriestleyi FRX01
CCCAGAAATTTCAGTTCAAGATATGACGGGCGATCGCCCGGATTATGCCTCAATTCAAATCGCCTTAAAAACTGGCACAATGACCGTGGATAGTCAAGGCCGATTTTTCCCCGATCGCCCGGTAACTCGCGCCGAAGGATTAGCAATTTTTGCCCAAGCTTATGGGATATTTCAGTTCTCGGAAGATGCCGTAAAAGAACTGTTAAATGACTATCCCGATGCCGTGGATATCCCCGATTGGGCCAAGCAAGCAATGGCAACCGCCTTACAAGAAGGGTTTGTCAATACCGATAGCAATCAGGCCATTCGTCCCTTAGAACTGATGACGCGGGCCGACCTTGCTTATGCCTTAATCCAATATCTGGAAAAGCAACAAAATCCCGCTTTTGTCTAAAAGTTATCTCCTAAAATTTGAAGACAAACAATCGGATTGATGCCAAGGTTAATGAGTCGCTTTTAACCTCAGTCATGCCATTTCTCAAGGATAACTGAATTCATCAATCTCGCACGTTCCCCAGGGGTGTAGTTTTGACTGCACCCCTTTCCCATTGGGGGAACGGTTATGATATAATATTCCGGTCCTTTTAACTGTTTCCGTTGGCCATCACTGTATAGGGATAACCCAACAACCGAGAAAAGTGGAACCGTGATGCATATCAATGAGGCGACTGCAACCAATCAACAAGCTGAACACTATTATCAGGAGGGCAAGTGGACCGAGGCAGCGGCTTTATGTCATCAACTAATACAAATTCAGCCAAATTTTGCTCCAATTTATAAAACTTTGGGCAATATTCTTCAAGCTCAAGGTAAACTAGAAGCAGCAATGCGGGCCTACCATCGCGCCTTGGTTCTCAATCCAGAATTTGCGGAAGTTCATGCCAATCAGGGGACAATTTTTTATCAAATTGGTCAGTTAGATGCAGCGGTATCCTGCTATCAAAAAGCTTTAACCATTCAGCCCAATTGGGCCGGAGTTTATTGGAATTTAGGAAAAGTTTTTAAAGAACAAGGACGAGGCGATGAGGGGACAGAGTATCAGAAAACTGCTTTAAACCTCAATCCGACTCAGTTTCCCCCGGACCTGCATAATCAGGTGGGAGTGGAATTAAGTAAACGCGGAAATATTGAGGAAACTACGGCATTTTATCAGCAGTTTATTGAAACCTACCCTGACTGTGGTCCCGCTTACTTAAATTTAGGGATATTTCTGGAATCTCAGGGGAAGATAGAAGAGGCATTTACCTGTTTTCAGAAAGCGATAACTCTGCAACCGAATCTTGCAGTAGGTCATTTTAAACTTGGCTATTTGCTGCAACAAAAAAATCAAATTGAATTAGCAATTGATTGCTTTAAATCTACTCTCAAACTGCAACCGGATTGGATTGAAGCCTATAATAATTTAGGTATAATTTTAAGAAAGGTCAATCGCGAAGCAGAAGCGATTGATTGTTTTAAAAAAGCCATTGAAATTAACCCCAATTTCGCCGAAGCTTACCGCAACTTAGGAACCACCTTACAGCAACAAGGCAAGCTAGAAGCTGCCGCTGCTTGTTTGCGAGACTGTATTAAAATTCAGCCCAATTTTGCCCTCGCCCACGGCAATTTAGGCTACGTTCTGGAACAACAAGGCAAACTCGATGAAGCCAAAGTCTCTCTGCGTTATGCGATCGCCCTTCAACCGGATTTAGCAATGGCCTATGGCAATTTAGGCAATATTTTACACCGAGAAGGGGAACTGGAAGAAGCCATCTCTTGTTTCCAAAATGCGATTAAGTATGATGTAGATTTTGGGATGCTTTACTTCCGAGGACAACCTCATTTAGAAGCAATACCTCGGGAATCTTTGGTGGAACTTCCCGTGAGTTTACCCAAAAAAATCTGTCCATTAACTCAAAATTTAGCCACCCAATTCCACTTAAATGACCGGGCATCGGAGATCACTTATCTGGAAATGAGTCCGCGCCTCCCTGTTCATTTAACCGCAGGGAAAACCCTGGCGGTGGCGGATGAGGCGCTTCCGACTTATTTCCCAGAAACCCAGGGATATTCACCGGAAACCTATCTGGCGATTCTCCCCAATGGACGCGCTTGGGGTGATTTATATACCAGCGTGATTTGGTCTAAAAACAATACTCTTTTAGCGGATCTCTCTACGGGGAATGTCCCCTTTGTATTCGCTTTAGATAAATTGCCTCCCGTTCATAAAATTGAGGGGACTGTGGCCTTTATCTCAACCCTGGGGGGCGATACTTATTATCATTGGTGGGTAGATATTCTCCCGCGACTTGAACTCTTGCGCCGCAGTGGCATCGATTGGGATAAAGTTGATAAATTTGTGATCAATAATGTTCGCCATCGCTTCCAAGAGGACATAATTAATACTTTAAATATTCCTCCAGAAAAATTGATAACCAGTCTGGACTATCCCCACATTCAGGCCACTCAATTATTGGTTCCTTCTGTGACCAGTAGTACAGAAAAATGGTTTGGTCCATTTATTGAAGGTCCGCCCAAATGGGTCTGTGACTTTCTCCGAGAGAGATTTACCTCCCTCGCCGATTCCCAAGATTCTGACAGCCCGGAAAAAATCTATATTAGCCGTCGCAAAGCGAAAGTCCGTCGCTTTATTAATGAAGAAGAAATCAGCGCCTTCTTAGAACCCTTGGGGTTTAAAACAGTCATTTTAGAAACGCTTTCTGTCCGGGAACAAATTGCTTTAATGAAGGAGGCTAAAACGATTATAGCCCCACATGGGGCGGGATTAACTAATACCCTATTCTGTCAACCGGGGACTCAACTCGTGGAGATTTTTTCTCCCCGGTATGTTCCCGATTGTTATTGGATTATTAGCAATCACGTTGGGTTAGACTATTATTATCTGATTGGGGATAATCAGGAAAATTACTATGAAAACCATCCCGATTTACGCCCCAAGCCTGTGAATCGCCCCCCTCGGGCTGAAGATATTTATGTTAATATAGAATCCCTCTTCCAACTGATGAAAGTGGCGGGGTTTGTTTAGGGGCAGCAATAAGAGTGGACTTGTAGTTCTTAATAGTGATTACCAAAATAAGCAAAAAATGGATAAGCCAGTTGAGCCATTAATTCAGGAATCAGAGGCATCTTACCAACAGGGACAATTAGAGTTGGCCCTGAGTATTTGCCATCAAGTGATTCAGATTCAGCCTAATTTTGCTCCGAGTTACAAACTCCTGGGAGATATATTGCAATCATCAGGAAAACGAGAGGCGGCAATCCGCGCTTACCAATCGGGAATAGATTTATTTGAAAAAACCTCCAATACTTCTATCCAGTTAGCAGAATATTATGCCAATTTAGGAAATTGTTTAATACAAATTGGTGCGATAAAAGAAGCGATCGCCTGTTTAGAGAAACAAATTATTCTGCAACCCAACTCAGCCGAGGCTTATTGCACCTTGGGAATTTTATTACATGAGGTGAAAGACCGAAAACGGGCATTTGATTGTTTTACCACAGCAATTCAGCTTAAACCCAATTTAGCTGAGGCTTATGGAAATTTAGCTAACCTCTTGGCCGAACTCAACCAAATCAGTGAGGCGGTTAACTGTTTGAAAAAAGCAATTACTTTAAAGCCCGGTTTAGCAGAACTGTATGGGAATTTAGGAGATTTATTATTGGAGCAAGGTAAATTTAATGAATCGATTTTTTATTTAAGAAAGGCCATTGAAATTAAACCTGATTATGCGAATGCTTACCATAAGCTAGGACAGGTTTTTCCACAAACCAATCAACTGGACGAAGCCGTCGCTTGTTTGCAAAAAGCAAGTGAACTGCAACCCGATTTTGCCGCTGCCTACGGAAACTTAGGGATGTGCTTGCAACTCCAGGGAAAATTATGCGAAGCGATCGCAGCTTTTCACAAAGCCTTCCAACTCCAACCCGACTTATCTTTGCGCTTTTTTAAAGGACAAAAGCATTTAGAAGCGATTCTTAAGCAGTTAGTAGCGGTTCCCAATAATCCTCCTAAAACTGTCTGCTTATCAATGGCAAATCTTCCTGTTGATTTTGATAAAAATCAACGAGCTTTCACCTATATTAAAATTAACTCCGGTCAATCGGTGTATCTCCAAGCACCCCAAAATTCTTCAGGTAACTTCCCTCAAGTCCCTACTAATCTCCAAGAAAGGTGGGGAGAGTTTCCCGAAAGGTATTTGGCAATCCTGCCCAACGGATGGGCTTGGGGAGATTTAATTAATGCAGCTATTTTTACAGAAAAAAATCAACTCATTGCTGAACTCTCTACAGGAAATGTTGCTTGTTTTACGGAAGTCAATAAGCTCCCTAAAATTAAAAAAATTAATGGAAATATAGCATTTTTATCTACCATAGGCGGGGGTACTTATTACCATTGGATGATGGACATTTTGCCCCGATTCAAGTTACTTCAATATCAGGGTATCGACTGGGATAATATTGATAAATTCGTCATCAATAATTACACCCACGCTTTTCAAAGAGAAACTTTAAATTTTTTGGGGATACCTGAAGAAAAAATCATCACCAGCGTAGAATATCCCCATATTCAAGCTTCTCGATTAATCGTTCCCTCGGTTCCTAGCAGCATACCGAAATGGTTTGGTAATTATATTCAGGGAGTACCTCCCTGGGTATGTGAATTTCTGCGTCAAGAATTTATGCCTCTAGCGGGACCCAACCCATTGCAGGGATATGAACGGATATATATTAGCCGTCAACGCTCACAGTTTCGGCGATTTGTAAATGAAGAGGAAATATTAGAATGTTTGGGTAAATTTGGATTTAAAATGGTTATATTAGAATCTTTCTCTGTATCTGAGCAGATCGCAATTATGGCATCTGCAAAAGCGATAGTGGCCCCTCATGGAGCCGGACTCAGTAATGCCGTATTTTGTCAACCGGGGACAAAACTGATTGAAATATTTGCGCCCCGCTATGTTGAAAACTGTTATTGGATTTTAAGTAATCAAATCAATTTAGACTATTATTATTTAATTGGAGAGGGTTTGGAGAAATACTACGCTAACCGCCCTAATCTTCGTCCTGCGAAGCGAATGTACAAGGACGCCAGAACTGATGATATTTATGTCAATATAGATTCTTTGATAAAATTGATATATTGGGCGGAACTTGCTCATTAAATGATTTTTTATAATATTATTAATTATGAATCAGCCCAACTTCATACCCAAAACTGATAATCCCGTTGAAGCATTAATTCAGAAAGCAGAGACATATTACCGTCAAGGAGAATTGGATTCTGCCCTGAGGATTTGCCATCAATTGATTCAGATGCAGCCCGATTTTGCCCCCAGTTACAAACTCTTGGGGAATGTGTTACAAGCATCGGGAAAATTGGAGGCGGCAATTCGGGCTTACCAATGGGCGATCGCCCTCTGTCCTGAGTTCGCAGAAGCCCACGGAAATCTCGGGACTATCTACTACCAGCAGGGAGATTTCCCCCGGGCGATCGCCGCCTATCAAACTGCCTTAGAGTTCAACCCCAATTTAGCTGGACTGTACTGGAACTTAGGGAAACTATTCAAAGAAACCGGAGACATCCATCAGGGAATTTGTTATCAAAAACGGGCGATTAATATCAACCCCAAATTAGTCGGGGCTTCCGGTTATTTTAGCTTGGGTACGGATTTGATGAATCAAGGACAGTTAGAAGAAGCCCGGTCTCTGTTTCAAAAAACGTTAGAACTTGAACCCACCTCAGCGGAAGCTTATGTTCATTTAGGCATCATTCACCGACAGCAAGGGTGGATGGAAGAAGCCATAAACAGCTATAAAATGGCGATATCCCTTCAACCTGACTTAGTAGAAGCGCATTGGAATTTATATGAATTATTCACCAGTTCTGACAACTTTGCCGCTGCGCGTAAAGCTGCCGACTGCTATATAGAACAGTGTCAAGGGGAAGGGCAATCAATGGCAGCGATCGCCTGGATTAGTGCCTATCTCAAAGCAGGCAGCGCTCAAAATGCCTATCACCATTTTTTAACCTTAGAGTCTCAAGTCCTGGAAAATTTAGATAACCTCTGCGATCGGGATATCCAACGTCTGTATTACAACAGCTTTTATATCCTCACCAATATCCGCGATAATCTCCGCCTAAATTCTCACTTTTATCGGCAAATTTCTGAACGGTTTATTCCCACCTTACCGCGCTTCCAGACTCCCTCTACTTCCCCTAACTTCCCCCCTCGCTTGGCCTCAAATCCGTTAAAAATTGGCATCATTTCCCCTCATTACAAGCGACATTCTGTGGGGTGGTGCAGTGTGGATATCCTTCGCGAGTTATCTCAACTCACCCCGGATCTGTATCTGTATGTCACAGGTCCTCTCCAACCGGACGATCGCACGACTCTTTTTGAAAACTTAGCGGCTAAACTCTATCATCCCCCTGGAAGAGTCAACCGGCAAACTATTTTTGAAGAAATCCAGAATGACAATTTAGATATTTTAATTGATTTAGACTCATTAACTATTGATACGAATATTGAAATTTTAGCATCTCGTCCTGCCCCAGTTTGTATCACTTGGTTGGGCTTTGATGCGCCATTTATTTCTTCAAAAAACTACTTCCTCGGGGATTGGCAGACTCACCCCCAGGGAAGCGAATCCTACTATCAAGAACAATTAATCCGGATGCCGGATTCCTTTGTTGCAAGTTCAGGATTTGAGCGAATTGAAGCCGACTGCGATATGTTGAGACATTCTTTAGGAATTAATTCAAACCAAGTAGTTTATCTCTGTGTCGCCCCAGGACGTAAATTTAATGGGGATTTAGTCCGCGCTCAAGTTGCCATTCTCAAC
>NZ_JAFLQW010000444.1 GCF_017313335.1 Phormidium pseudopriestleyi FRX01
ACTGCCCACCTTACTCCGAATAACTGTAGGTGGGCAGTGCCCACCCTACTCCTACTGGTCCCCTGGCTGCTAAAAATCAGCAATTCCATCGAAGGTAGGAGTGGGGAGGCAGCGGATAAAGGCTTGAGCTTCGGGATGTTCGGATTGCAACAATTCTGTAGGAGTGCCTAGCATGACCATTTTGCCATCCTGCATCAAGCCGATGCGGGTTGCCAAGCGCAAGGCTTCATGAATGTCATGGGTGACAAAAATTACGGTTTTGCCGAGTTGCTGTTGCAGGTGTCTAAATTCCCGTTGGAGTTCCAGACGGGTAATCGGGTCCACGGCCCCAAAGGGTTCATCCATGAGTAAGACGGGGGGATCGGCTGCTAGTGCGCGGGCGACGCCGACGCGCTGGCGTTGACCCCCGGAGAGTTGGTGAGGGTAGCGGTTGAGGAAATGTTGGGGTTCTAATCCGACGAGTTCGAGGAGTTCGGTGACGCGGTTCTGGATGCGATCGCGGTCCCACCCCTGAAGAGACGGGACAAGACCCACATTTTTCGCCACGGTGAAATGGGGAAATAAACCAATGTCCTGAATGACATAGCCCATCCGTCGCCGCAACTGAATCGGGTCCCATTGAGTGGTGGGTTTGCCCTCGACGAGGACCTCGCCCTGGGTGGGAATTTTAAGCGCATCCATCAGGGCGATCGTGGTGCTTTTGCCGCTGCCACTGCGTCCAATCAGCACTAAGGCTTCACCACGGTTGACTTTAAAATTCAAATTGGCGACTAAATTTCGCTGATTCACCCGAAAGGTGACATCCCAAAATTCAACAACTGAATCGTTAACAGGGGGGTTGGGTAAGGACATAGATCGATAGATCTCTGGATCGATGGGAGGGGTGGGGGAGAATGCTGATCCGGACGACTTCGCAGGTTCGGGCGGCGTTTCTAGGATTGAACGGTTGAGTCAGTTCGGTTCTGTGGCTTGTAGAAGAGTGGCGATCGAGTAAAGTAAATTAAGAAAGGTACTGGAGGAGGACCGGATCGTTGGGACTGCAAAACAAGCTAGTGCAATATTGTTGCAGAGGGAGATATATTTGTAAGTTTATAGAAAATGGGTCCTAGGCGGGAGATCTCTGCCCGAATTAGGGGACCGATCGCCACGGGGAGAACAGAACAAAACGCGAAATGCCAAACCGGGCATTCAGACTGACCCCGTTCAGATTTTAAGCCATTCGTGCCAAAAATCAACCTTGGCGTGGAAACTGGGCAATAATATCGATGCGCGCAAATGAGCGTTATGTTACAAAGCCTTAAGAAAGGCATACAGTAAGGGGGGCAAAGGGAACCCGAAAGCAATGCATAAGATCCTGTTGGTAGAAGATAATGAGATGAATCGGGATATGCTATTGCGTCGTCTGAAGCGTCGGGGCTATGAGGTCATCGTAGCCGTCGATGGCGGACAAGGCGTCACAATGGCTCATGCCGAAACACCTGACTTGATTTTGATGGATATGAGTTTGCCGGTACTGGATGGGTGGGAAGCAACTAGGCGGATTAAAGCGGCACCGGATACTCAGTGGATCCCAATTATTGCATTAACTGCTCATGCCATGTCTGGCGATCGCGAGAAATGTCTGGCGGCAGGATGCGATGATTATGACACCAAACCCGTGGAGTTTCCTCGGTTGTTGGAGAAAATTCAGTTACATATTTCCAAACAACAGACTGTTTAGGATGCTTTTTGCACTCTGATGTTGAATGGGGAGAATGGATCAGGAAAATTTCAGGGATGCGATCGCCACGGGGTCAATTTCTTCACGCTTGGACAGTCATGAATGGGGATTTCTATCAGTCCACAGAAGTTTTGAGTCATATTTTTAAACATTCTGAGTTCTCCATGCGCGAACTGGGAATTTTTAATGGAGGGGGATTCTGGGTCAATCTTAAAATCAGGAGATCTGGATAAAAGGGCAGCCGCCCTCATCCGTAAAACCTCAATTTTTCCCGATGATTCATTCATCCCCCTTCGCCAGTCTGGGTTATTTCCTGATTTTTTGGTTAATCTCAACCCTAATCTTAGTAAATATCCGTGATTCGTGAAATAAGGCGAGCACAAAGGAGGGAAGAAAGGTGAATCAATGATGCAAAGTACCTGCCGGTTTGGGCAGAAATTTTTGTGATCATAAATGGAAATTTAACTGCCGCCGATTGTCTGAAATTGAGGTTAACGCTTCACTTCCTTGAGATCGTTTAGTATCGGGAATCAAAAATAGCGGTTAGGAAAGCAGTGGATAATATCCCGTTGATGACAAGACAGGAACTCTAAACAGGACAGTTCAAGTCAAACCCACCCTCTTCGCTAAAGAGATCTCATCAAGATGCCTATTAATTTACCAGCCCAAAATTTGAAGCCTAATCCAGATGTGAACTCCAACCCCGAAAATCAGCGGGGGGGACTGATTCAAGCTTACACCCTGGTGGGAATCCTCTTGGGTTGCACGATCGCAGTCAGTGCATGGATTCTGGATATCGTGATTCGAGATGTGGACTGGTCTTTAGGGGCGATCGCCCTGGTCCATACCAACAATCCACTCCACTGGATCCTAGACCTCAACCCCCTATTCTTCGGCTGGATGGGGTGGACTTGGGGACAATTAAAAATTGCCCAGAAAACAACCCATCCGTTGCCTTTGGGCCTCAATTCTCTGGAAAGTGACGGCTACGGCATCCAATCCCTCGGGAATCCCACAGCAGACCAATTGGCACTTTACCTCAATCATCTCCCGATCGCCGTCATTGAATTGAACCTCAACGGTGAAATTCAAACCTGGAATTCCACTGCAGAAACCCTATTTGGCTATCATGCCATCGAAGCGATCGCCACCCCTTTACTCACAGCCATCATCCCAGAAAATGCCCGTCCTGATTTCCAAAACCACTGGAATCAGTTCTTAACCCACCCCTGTAAACAGCGTTGGCGCTTAGAAAATTGCACCCAAGACGGCAGAACCATAACTTGTGAATGGAATGTTCTTCCTCTGTTCAATCCCTCCAATGAACTCATCGGAATCGCTGCCTTAGTTTGCGAAATTACTCAGCAGGTGCAAACCGAAATGGCTTTACGCGATAGCGAAGCCCGATTACGCCGACTCTCCGAAGCCACCTTTGAAGGCATCATCATTCATAGCCGAGGAAAAATTATTGATGTCAATCAAGCCCTCGTAAAAATGAGCGGCTACTCAGAAGCAGAGTTGATTGGCAACAATGCCTTTAATTTTTTAACTCCCAACTCTAAAAAAATTGCTTTGCAAATGATTACCGCAGGGGATGAAACCCCCTATGAAGTAGAGCTTTTAAAAAAAGATGGCACGATTTCGGTCGTAGAAATTCAGGGAAAAGAAATTTTAAATCCCGGGGGAGGACTCCGGGTGGCAGCGGTGCGAGACATTAGCGATCGCAAGCGGTCCCAAGACCTGGAAAAATTGCTCATCGCCACGGTGACTGAAAATCAACGAACCCTAACCACCCTGATGAGCAACCTTCCGGGCATGGTTTATCGCTGTAAAAATGACCGAAACTGGACAATGGAATTTGTCAGCGATGGATGTGTCGCTTTAACCGGATATAATCCAGAAGATATCATCAGGAATCGCCGGGTTTCTTTGTCCCAAATCATTCATCCTGATGATCAAGACAAACTATGGGCAAAGGTCCAATCCAGTTTACAAAACCAACAGCCCTTTGAATCCGCTTACCGAATCATCACTCGGACGGGAGAAACCAAATGGGTTTGGGAACAAGGACGAGGGATTTTTTCAGTCACCGGAGAATTATTTGCCCTAGAAGGTTACGTAACCGATATTACCGAACGCACCAAATCCTTAGAAGCCTTGCGGCACAGTGAAGCCCGCTATCGGGCTATTTCTGAACTGGCTTCGGATTTTGTCTATTCCCTGACCCTCAATGAGCAGGGTGAACCGATCGCCGAATGGGTCACTGAATCCTTTAAACGGATCACCGGCTATACCCGAGAGGAAATCAATCAAAAAGGTGGCTGGCATCAGGTAATTCATCCCCAGGATTTGCCCAAATTTCGGCAATTCGAGCGAGAAATGCTCGGGGAATATGGGGCAGTATTGGAATACCGAATTTTTACCAAATCCGGTGAAATTTGTTGGTTGCGCGATTCTGCGCGAACCGTTGAGAACCCAGGGGAAGAACCGAGGAAAAAGGTTTTGGGCTCGGTGCAGGACATTAGCGATCGCAAGCGGTCCGAGTTCCAAATGTTACACGCCATGTCCTTATTGAGCAAAAGCGAAGCCAAAAATCGCGCCTTGCTCAATGCCATGCCTGATTTAATGTTTCGCTTTGATCGCAAACAAAAAATTCTGGACTTTAAACCTGTCAATGGCATCGATTTTGGGAACTTAACTGGACAATTTTTAGGTAAAAAATTAAGTGA
>NZ_JAFLQW010000228.1 GCF_017313335.1 Phormidium pseudopriestleyi FRX01
TCGCAAACTAAACGTAAAGGGAAAGTTCAAACTAGATTTGAGCCGACTTATTAGAGGCGAAATGAGCAGCGCCCATTAGAATTAGGCTTTGGTCTAAGGCTATGCAAGAATCCCCGTGTCTTTAGACATCGGGAGTGTCAATAGATTCATCAAGAGAGTCTCTGGTATTCGATCGCCTCCGTCACCTTCTGTCTCTGGCTGACAACGAGTACCATCAAAGCAGATGGAATGGGTGAGGACCGTTGCCACCCAATCAATCAACAGCGAGGATCTCAGGCCAGCAGCCTGTCCAATAAAAACCTACCTTGTAAACCCGAAAAGGAAAAATAGCATCATGGGATTGTTTGATCGCATTAGCCGAGTTGTCAGAGCCAATCTTAACGATATAGTCAGCAAAGCAGAAGACCCAGAAAAAGTCCTAGAGCAATCTATTATCGATATGCAGGAAGACTTGGTGCAGTTGCGCCAAGCCGTCGCTAGTTCCATTGCCAACCAAAAACGCACTCAGAAACAGTACGAGCAGGCCAACAACGAAGCCAATACTTGGCAAAGTCGCGCCCAACTCGCCCTCCAAAAAGGGGATGAAACTCTCGCCCGCGAAGCCCTCGTTCGTAAAAAATCCAACGCTGAAACCGCTGCCATGTTAAAAAACCAACTGGATGGGCAGTTGGGTCAGGTTGATAACCTCAAGCGGAATTTAATCGGTTTGGAAAGCAAGATTTCTGAAGCGAAAACTAAGAAAAATATGCTCAAAGCTCGGGCGCAAGCGGCCAAGGCGAACGAACAGCTTCAAAATACCCTCGGTTCGATCAACACGGGTGGCTCAATGGCAGCGTTCGAGCGGATGGAAGAAAAGGTGCTGCAAATGGAAGCCCGCTCTCAAGCGGCTTATGAAATTGGCGGCACGAATCTGGAAAATCAGTTCGCGCAATTGGAGGCGGGAAGTGATGTGGATGATGAACTCTCTGCCATGAAAGCTCAACTCACCGGCGCATCTGGGGCTCAAAGTCAACTACCCAGCGCCGGAGAAAGCAGCGCTCCCAAAACCGCTGTGGATGACGAATTGGAACAGTTGCGATCGCAACTCAATGACGGTTAATTAAACCCCGACTTCCCGGGCTTTGCCCTATTTTTCCACAACTTCCTGTCCTGGCCTGGTCTTTACTTTAGACTATGGCTTCTTCTACTCAGGGAGTTGTGGTTTTTCTATATCCCCCCCATCCCCCCGATCTCCCTGTCACCCAGTGACTTCCCTGCTGTAAAATAATCCCAGTTTAATAAAATTGAGCGATCGCCACGACCGTTGGATTTCCGATGGCTTGGGTTGGCGATCGCCTAGTACCTGATATTTGAAAGCGGTGGGCATGAGTAGCATTATCAAAGTCACAGATACTGAGTTTGGACCCGAAGTAGAACAAGCAACAACCCCAGTATTGGCCTATTTTTGGGCCAGTTGGTGTGGGCCTTGCCGATTGGTCTCCCCCTATATAGACTGGGCAGCATCAGAATATGGCGATCGCCTCAAAGTCCTTAAGCTAGAAGTCGATCCCAATCCTGAATCGGTGAAAAAGTGCGGCGTTGAAGGCGTACCAGCAATCCGAGTATTTAAAGATGGGGCGATCGTAGAATCCTTTGAAGGAGCCATTACCAAACAGGCATTAGCCACCCTAATCGACGCCCATCTATAACAACCCATTTGGATTCCCGAACCGGACGTAGGTAAACCGGATTCCGGATTCGTTGCACTCCATCAGCTTCTCACCCGTTAATCATCATGCAGTTTGCTAACCGTTTAGAACCCCTGCGTTCCAATGTCTTTGCAGATATGGATAACGCCAAAGCTAAGGCAAAAGCCGCAGGATTGAAGGTCATTGACTTATCATTGGGGTCCTCGGACCTCCCCCCGGCAGCCCATATCATTGAGGCGATCGCCTCATCTTTACCCGATCGCAACTCTCACGGCTACGTCCTCTTTCACCGCACCCAAGCCTTTCGCGAAGCTGCCGCCCAGTGGTACCACCAGCGCTATGGCATTGCAGTAGACCCCCAAACTGAAGTCCTAGCCTTAATTGGCTCCCAGGAAGGCACCGCTCATTTACCCTTAGCCATTTTAAATCCCGGAGATTTTGCCCTCCTCATGGATCCGGGCTATCCCTCCCATGCCGGTGGGGTGTATTTAGCCAGTGGTCAAATTTATGGGATGCCCCTGCGGGAAGAAAACGGATTTTTGCCCGTTTTTGAGGAGATTCCCCCAGCGGTTCTCAATCAAGCACGGATGATGGTTTTGAGCTATCCTCACAACCCCACCACCGCTATTGCTCCCCTGTCGTTTTTCCAAGAAGCGGTTGCCTTTTGCCAGAAACATCAGTTAGTCCTGGTTCACGACTTTCCCTATGCCGACTTAGTATTTGATGCTCAGATTTCCGTCCCCTCCATCCTGCAAGCGGACCCGGAAAAAACCGTTTCCATCGAGTTTTTTACCTTGTCCAAATCCTATAATATGGGCGGATTGCGGGTTGGGTATGCCATTGGGAATCCCGAACTGATTAAAGCCCTGCGTCAAGTCAAGGCGGCAGTGGATTTCAATCAATATCAGGGCATTCTCGACGGGGCGATCGCCGCCCTCACAGGTCCCCAAGACACCGTAGCCGAAATGACCAGCATCTTCCACAACCGTCGGGATGCCTTCGTCAACGCCCTCCATCGCATCGGCTGGCAAGTGCCAATGCCCGAGTCTACCATGTATGTTTGGGCAAAACTTCCCCCGCAGTGGGCCAACAATTCCATCGGCTTTTGTATTCAGATGGTCGAAAAAACTGGCATAGCCGCCTCTCCCGGTTCCGGATTTGGCAAAATGGGTGAAGGGTATGTCCGTTTTGCCTTAGTTTGGGATCCGCCAGTATTAGAAGAAGCGGTGAAACGAATTGCCCAGTTTTTGAATTCATAATTTTACCGAGAATCGGCGTAAAGCCCCCGGATTTATCCGTGGGGATATGATCCGACCGTGTTAAAATAGTAAAAGCGAGTAAGAATAATCATCTGCGTGATTATTGTATTCTAGTCTTCGGTGAAATTCCGGCACAGTAAGTCACTACTGCCTTGAGCCGCCAGCCTATACAACTGACAAGCAATATCAGA
>NZ_JAFLQW010000347.1 GCF_017313335.1 Phormidium pseudopriestleyi FRX01
CAAGGTCCGGGGACCGTCGCTGAAGTTAATAGTAAGGTGAATCACCATAAACGTAAAAAACCTACTCTTGTAAGGGGGATGAGGGCCAAAGAATGATCCCAGATCAGCCAACAGATTTAAACAGGCTATTTTATGCGTTATGACTAATTTATCTTCTTTAACCGTAACGGATTCGGTCAGCTTCCCGGAGGCGATCGCCCTGACTCAATCGTTCCTAGAGCAAATGGCTTCAGGGGCGCTTTCAGAGGAAGACATTGCCCAAGTCACTGAAAATCTCGTTCGCACTGAAAATGGCGCGCGCGGTTTTTTTGTGACCTATTTGAGTGATGAGGGAACTTTGGCCGATCGCCCATCTCCAGGAATTTTCCAGGGATTAGGGTCATCAGAGCAGATTGTTTCGGAACTGATGGTCAAAAATCTTGCCATGTCTGCGGCAATGGTGATTGCTCACCGACGTTCTGGGGATGAGACGATGGCTCAAGGATCCGAGCGAGTGCGCGATCGCAGTACCCATATTATTCAAACCCTGGCGCTGCCGATAATGCAACAGGGGATTAAATCTCTGTTAGAAACAATCCGCGCAGGAACGGGAAGTTACCAGTCATTTTTAGAACGCTGGAAGTACGATGCCGAACAAAAAGCGGCGATCGCCAAGGCGTTGCAAGCTGTTTTATCGTAAAAAGCACCACTTTTGATGAAATTAACCGAAATTTACCCCACAAGGGGCTATTTGGACCGCGCTGTAATCGTTAAAGATGAGTTGGTCCTGCAAGGATGGGTGGCCCCGACTCAAGGCGATCGCCCGGTGGACCAATTTCAAGTCACATTTGCCCATTGGCAATAGACCGATTTAAACTGCACCCTGGGGATGCCTTCCGAGGATGTGAAAAAAGTTTACCCCAACTTAAAAGGGGCTGCAACCGCCCGATTTGAAATTCGCGCTCCCCTCACCGTAGAACAGCAACAGCAGCAGCAGGATGTTTTAATTACTGCCACTCCGTTCGTGAATGGGGAAGCGGGGACGATGCTGCTGACTCTGATAGAACCCACCCTACCCCTGCCTCCGGAGGAGTACATCCAATATATTGGGGGCGGTTTTACGAATATTGGGTTAGAGTTTTTGGGCTATTTCATCCAACGGGGTGGGTTAGAAGCGAGCGATCGCGTCTTGGATGTAGGCTGTGGAATTGGTCGGATGGCCTACACTTTGGCCTATTATCTCAATGCTCAGGGCAGTTATGAAGGGTTTGATATTCATAAACCCCTGATTGAGGTGGTGGCTGAAACCTTTGGCGATCGCTGTCAGAACTTTCGCTTTGAACACGCGGATATCTACAACCCGATGTACAACCCGGAAGGTCCTGTACAAGCGGCAGAGTATCGCTTTCCCTATCCTAATGAACGGTTTAATTTTGTGTTTTTGACCTCGGTGTTCACCCATATCAGAGCGCCGGAAGTCCGTCAGTACCTCGATGAGATTCACCGGGTGATGAAACCGGGGAGTTGCTGCGTGCTCACCTGCTTTTTGCTCAATCGGGAGTCAGAATCTTATATCCGTCGCGGCTCAAGCGGACAGAATATTGTTCATAAATTGGAAGATTGTTTTACCAGTACCTTGGAGGTTCCGGAAGAGGCGATCGGGTTTAAGGAACCGCTGCTTTTAGAGTGGATCTCCAAAAGAGGATTGAGAGTCGTCGGAAAATATTATGGCGGATGGTGTGGACGCCCGGATCTAACGAGCTATCAGGATATACTGGTTTTGCAAAAAGACTAAGAAGATATGCTTAGGACTTTCCCCGTTGGACTATTCTGCCTGGGGATTGGTTATCCTAAGCTCTAAGCGCGATCGCCATTTTAATCGGGAACCCTCCCAGGGCGATCGCCTCTCAGTCTAGTTAATTCCAGGCTCATGGTGTTGGACGCTCCCCATTCAGGCGATCGGCCAAGCATTGCCACAGCAATCGCAGCCATGAAGCCCCCTATCTGTCGTTGTGGGTGAGGATGTGAAAATTGGTCAGAACAATCAAAGGAGCCTTTCGCAAGGCAAAACCCATTTCCCAAAGGTCATTGCTCGACGAACAACAGTTAATCAAGCTCAACCTGCTCAAAACCCTGGTCCAACGAGACTTAGCCGCCCGTTATAAAGGGTCAGTTTTGGGCAATTTATGGCCATTGCTCAATCAGCTTTCCCAGTTGCTGATTTACACCTACGTTTTCTCGATTATTTTAAAAGTTAGGCTTCCTGCCACTAACTTACCTGAAAATAGCTTTACCTTTGGTTTATGGTTGTTTGCGGGATTGGTTCCCTGGATTGCCTTTACCACCGGCTTTATGCAAGCGGCTAATGTAGTTGTGGGACAGCCCAATTTAGTCAAAAAAGTGGTTTTCCCCCTGAGTTTATTGCCCTTAGTGCCAGTCCTTTCGGCCTTTATTGAAAGTACCTTTGGACTGATGGCACTGATTGTCATGTTGGCGATTTCTTCTGATACTCTGCATCCAACTCTGTTCCTCCTCCCCTTAGTCTGGGTGACCCAACTGCTTTTTACTGCTGGATTGGGATATTTAACTGCGGGATTCACCGTGTTTTTGCGAGACATTCCCCAAAGCTTAATTGTCCTGGTAAATTTGTGGTTTTATTTGACGCCAATTTGTTATCCAGCTACGGTGATTCCTGAGCAATGGCGGGAGTTAGTGTTTTGGTTGAATCCAATGGCGGCGATCGCTGAAACCTATCGAGATATCATCCTCGTTGGAGAAATTAACCACCCCGGAGAATGGGCCGTTGCTACCCTAATTTCTCTGGCTATTTTTGGCCTCGGTTTATGGTCCTACCGGCGCTTACGCCCAGCCTTTGCCGATGTCATCTAAGTTAAGAATAAAGGATGAAGGATAAAAAGGAAAAATACCCTCGTTTCCAGGCTCTGCCTCCTGTCACTCCCCCCATTCCCCTCGTTTCCAGGCTCTGCCTGGAAATGCCAAATAGGAGGCTCTGCCTCCTTCTTATAGCGGTTCCCGGACTCATGAGGTATGCCAATAGAGCCCCCTCTCCCGTCTTGGGAGAGGCCTGTCCTGAGCCCTGAGCCCTGAGCCAGTCGAAG
>NZ_JAFLQW010000377.1 GCF_017313335.1 Phormidium pseudopriestleyi FRX01
CGCAAACTAAACGTAAAGGGAAAGTTCAAACTAGATTTGAGCCGACTTATTAGAGGCGAAATGAGCAGCGCCCATTAGAATTAGGCTTTGGTCTAAGGCTATGCAAGAATCCCCGTGTCTTTAGACATCGGGAGTGTCAACCGATATGAGAACGACTGAAGTTGTGACAGGGAATTTAAAGAACGCCTTTAGAACTGGGGATGGTGGTGGCGCGACGGGGGTCGATTTCGGTTGCCATGCGGAGACTGCGGGCGAAGGCTTTAAAGGTGGCTTCGATGATGTGATGGGAATTGATGCCGTCGAGTTGGCGGATGTGTAGGGTCATTTGGGCGTGATTGACGATCGCCACGAAGAATTCCCGGACTAATTGGGTGTCATACGTTCCGACTCGTTGGGTGGGAATGTCTAAGCCATAGCTTAAGTGAGGGCGACCGGAAAAGTCGAGGGCGACTTGAATTAAGGCTTCATCCAGGGGGGCAACAAAGTGACCGAAACGAATGATTCCTTTGCGATCGCCGAGGGCTTTGCCCAATGCTTGACCTAATGTAATCCCCACATCTTCATTGGTATGATGGTCATCAATTTCTATATCCCCGGTGGCTTGTACTTCCAGGTCAATCAAGCCGTGAGAGGCGATTTGATGTAACATATGGTCGAGAAAGGGTACACCTGTAGCAGCGGTACAGTGCCCTTGACCATCGAGATTAATCGTCACATGGACATCGGTTTCCCCGGTAGTACGTCGGACGGTGGACATCCGGGGGAGTTGGCCTAAATTTTGTTCGGAGTCAGCTTTTGTGGGACTGTCGGAGGAGGAAGTCAAGCTAGTACGGGTCTGCATAATTGGCTTTTGGGCGATCGCAAAAATAGTCTTACTCTTGATTTTATCTTGTCTGTGGAGAAACCTTGAAAAATTAAGAGATAGATGGCTTGAATCATGGAAAAGAGATCCCCCCAAACCCCCCGAAAGAAGGGGGGCTTTTGGGAATTGAAGCCCGAGTTTTAATCAGTAAAGTCTCAATTCATCAGGGATTACATTCCCATGATGCAGTAGCCGGAATCCACATAGATGATTTGACCTGTAATGCCGCTGGATAAGTCGCTACAGAGGAATGCGGCGGTATTGCCGACTTCGGTTTGAGTCACAGTCCGACGGAGGGGGGCCATTTTTTCCACATGGTGGATCATATCGAGGATGCCACCGACTGCAGAAGAGGCGAGGGTACGGATGGGACCGGCAGAGATGCCATTGACGCGAATATTTTGGGGTCCCAGTTCAGCGGCGAGGTAGCGGACATTCATTTCTAAGGCAGCTTTGGCAATCCCCATGACGTTGTAGTTGGGGATGACGCGGACGCCACCGAGGTAGGTGAGGGTGACGATGCTGCCGCCTTCGGTCATTAGGGGTTTGGCGGCAGCAGCAAGGGAAATCAGGGAGTAGGAACTAATGTCCAAAGCGCGAGTAAAGCCTTCGCGGGAGGTGTTGCTGAAGTCTCCGGAGAGTTCCTCTTTACCGGCAAAGGCAAGACAGTGGATCAGGATGTCGATTTTGTCCCATTTTTCGCGGATGGTGTCGAAGGTGGCTTGAATTTGGGCGTCATCCTGGACATTGCAGGGGACGAACAGACTGGGGTTGAGGGGTTCGATTAATTCTCTGACTTTTTTTTCGTGACGGCCCTTTTCATCGGGGAGATAGGTGATGCCGAGATTGGCCCCAGCTTTGTGGAGTTGTTGCGCGATGCCCCAAGCGATGGAACGGTTGTTAGCAATTCCGGTGACTAAGGCGTTTTTTCCTGTTAAATCTAGCATGGAGGGTTTATTCTAGTAAAAATTACTCAGTAGTAAGGGTTTGGCCCCAGGGTGAGGCTGGCGGGATCACAGGGCTGTCCCCAAAAGAGCGATCGCCCCTGATGGCGGTTGACCGGCTACGGTTGCAGCCATGAGGCCAGAGGATTGACTCGCAAGAGTCTACTGCCCTGGGTCTGTTCCCCAATTTGATTGAATCACAACCGGGGACTCTGTAACGGGGCGATTGGCCGATCGCCATCCTCGCTGAGGTGGGTTTGGAGGTGTGAACTCGGCGGGAATCGGAGATTGGAATATTTTTATCCAGGGATCAGCCAACTGGGGGCAATTATGTATCCCCAAGCACAAAAAAACCGCGAACGGTCCGTTTAAGTAATGTAAAGTACAAAAGTCAGAGAACTCTAACAAGAGCGGGTCGGTAATGACAATAAACCGTTAGCAAGTTATCAAAAAAGAAAATTACGACATGACAACTAGAAGGAACGGATATGGTGATGACCCAAGATAGACCACTAGCCTCAGTATTCCGTCAGATGGGAGGTGGATCATTTCCCCCAGTGGTGGAGAATTATGAACGAGGAAAGACCATCTTTTTCCCTGGAGATCCCGCTGAACGAGTTTATTTTTTACTCAAAGGTGCCGTTAAGCTATCCCGAGTCTATGAAGCGGGAGAAGAAATTACTGTGGCCCTGCTGCGAGAAAATAGTGTATTTGGGGTACTCTCCCTGATTACGGGTCATCGTTCGGACCGCTTTTATCATGCGGTTGCCTTTACCCCAGTCGAGTTGCTTTCGGTCCCGATCGACCAGGTGGAAAAGGCACTCAAGGAAGACCCCGAACTGTCGATGTTGATGTTGCGCGGCTTATCTTCCCGGATTTTACAGACGGAAATGATGATTGAAACTTTGGCCCACCGGGATATGGGATCGCGGTTGGTGAGTTTTCTGCTGATTCTGTGTCGGGATTTTGGGATACCGACTTCGGAGGGGATTACGATTGATTTAAAGTTGTCCCATCAGGCGATCGCCGAAGCAATTGGTTCAACTCGGGTCACGGTAACCCGTTTGTTGGGGGATCTGCGTTGTGAACAAATGATCTCCATTCATAAAAAGAAGATCACCGTTCATAATCCAGTGGCATTGAGTCAGCAATTTACATGATTTGAACAAAACAAAGGTCAACCTTAACAGAATAGGGCAGAGAAAATCAGGGGATCGGGGATCGGGGTGAGAGTGAGTCAGTCTTCCGTTGATTTTCTGCCCTGGGGGGACTTTCACGGGGTACAGTCTGCTTGATAGCTGTTTTTCCCAAAACCGAGGTGATGAGGGGACTGGAATAGAAAGAATGGGCGATCGCAGTGGGATCTGGAAACGATTGTCCGAGAATCCGGTGTGAGAGGTTGAGTCCATGCAAGGATTCAGCGAAAAAACGATAGGATACTGCTATCAGGATCAGTATTGGGATCTGTTATAGTGCAAAAGAGCGGAGCTTTGCCGGACCTCCTCCCCGAGTGTTTTAGCTTGGAAAGTTTTTGTCTTGGCTAGATCTGGACGGAGTTGAATAAGTGATGACGAGCGCATACGTCCTGATACTGGCTGTTTTAATCTTGGGGGGGTTGCTCGCCACCCTGGGCGATCGCCTCGGTACTAAAGTCGGTAAGGCCCGGTTAAGTTTATTTGGTCTGCGCCCACGACAAACCGCTACAGTGGTCACCATTGTAACCGGGTTGATGATTGCTGCCTCAACCTTGAGTATCCTATTTGCTACGAGTAAATCGTTGCGAGTGGGTGTGTTTCAACTGGATGAAAAACTGAAAGAATTGCGAGAAGCTCAGAAGGAACTCGTGGCGGTGGTCACCGAAAAACAGCAGGTGGAAGCAAAACTCAACCAAGCCCGAGAACAGCAGGTGGTGGCGCAACAACAATTAAATGAGATTGATGGCTCATTGCAAGGGGCGCTCCAAAAACAAGCCTTGACTGAGGCTCAACTGAATCAGACTCAGGGGGAACTGAATCAAACTCAGACCCAACTTAGAGGCATTCAAACCGAGTTTGAGGAAGCTAGAACCAAACTGAGTCTGATTGAAGGGAAATTCGATCGCGCTCAAAGTCAGCTTGAGGAAGTGTCGCAACAGGCGCAGAAACTGCGGGATGATATTGCCACCCTGCAACTGGAACGGCGGGAATTAATCGAACAGGGGGAGCAAGTTAGAGCCACGATTGTCCAACGGGATCGGGAACTGGCGCTGAAACAGGCTGAAATTGAGCAGCAACGGCAGGAAGCGGCACAGCAACGGCAGTTGCTCACGGAGCAGAAAAGCCAACTGGATGAGCAAATTCGCCAACTGGCGCAACAGCAGCAGCAAATCGCCATTCAAGAAGGGGATATTGCCCAGCAACAGGCGCAAATGGCGGAACAGGCGGCAGAAATTACCCAGCAAAAGCAGGCGATCGCCACTCAGGAAGAGGAGTTAGGGGAACAGGAACAGGAAATCGCGAGGCAGGAAATGGAGATTGCCCAACAAAAGCAGGCGATCGCCCTTCAGGAAGAGGAAGTCGCCCAGCGCGATCGCCAGATTTCTGAGCAGGAGGTGGCGATCACAGAACAGCGCTCGTTGTTGAAACAGTTAGGCACTCAACAAGCGTTTCTCCAAGGGGAAGTCCAAAGTCTGGAACGGGATTTTCAATTGTTGCGGGAAGGGACGGTTGCCATTCGCCGGAATCAGGTGTTGGCTTCTGGGGTCCTGCGGGTTCTGCGCCCAGAAACTGCTCCCGAAGCGACGAAGCAATTGTTAACGGAAGCAAATTTGGCGGCGATCGCCTTGATTCGTCCGGGAACCACCCAACTGAATGAATGGGCGATCGCGATTACTGATACTGAACTGGACCAACTGATTGGCCAAATTGATGATGGTCAAGATTATGTGGTCAGAATTCTCTCGGCGGCCAATTATTTGTTGGGTGAACGGCAAGTGAATGTTTTTGCTGATGCAGTGCCTAATCAGGTGGTTTTTAACGAAGGAGAACTGGTGGCAACGACTTCGGTCCGGCCCTCACAAATGAATGAAGATGATATTAAAGAACAGTTGAATTTATTGTTAGCGGCTGCTAACTTTAGAGCAAGGCGATCGGGGATTTTAACGGATTCTATTCAAGTAGTAGATGGTCGTATGGCCGCTTTGATAGAATTTATCAAACAGCTTCAAAATAATAATGAACCGGGCATCATTCAAGCAATCTCCGCTCGTAAAACTTATACCTCGGGTCCACTGACTTTAGAGTTTAAGGTGGTTCATCAGGGTAAAGTTGTGTTTCCCACGGATTAGGGTAAGAGGATTGACTTTTGCCGGTTGGGTTCAGGGTTAATCTGAATAAAGGTCCCAGAAGAATTGCCGGAATAATTGCCAGGGTATTTTCCAGTTATAGGGATAATTGAAAAGGAAAAAAAGCAATGGGTAACGCTCAAACAGAAACAGTAATTTTGGGCTTCGATCCGGGCCGGTTAAAGTGTGGAATTGCCGTGATGAATAGCCGAGGCAAACTGTTGGTGCATGAAGTGGTTCCGGCGTCCGAGGCGATCGCGGTGATTGAATCCTTCTTTCAACAGTTTGGGGTTGAACTGCTCGTGATTGGCGATCGCACCACGTCGAAAAAGTGGCAAGAACATATTGCTGAATCCCTCTCTATCCCGTTACCCATTGTCCAAGTGGATGAACGCTACAGCACCTTAGAAGCGCGCGATCGCTATTGGGAAATGTATCCACCTCGGGGATTAACCAGGCTAATTCCCCAAGGAATGCGCCAACCCCCAAGGGCGATCGATGATATCGTTGCCATTCTCTTAATAGAGCGATATTTAGCCCAAACTCCCTAGGGTTCCAAACTACTCCAAAGCATCCCATGCCTCCCGCGTCAGTTGACGTAAGGGAGGTAAATCCTGAACTGCACTATCCCATTCAGGTGTTTCTTCAAAAAGAATATCTCGTAAACTCAGAAGATGAATCCGATAGTTCTCCAGATTTGGAAACTCAAGGAGCCTATTTTGGAATCCTGCATTAGGGAAGGATGGGGTTGATCCCGTATAGCCAACCCCCGCGAGTAAAATTCCAATATCGGATTGATGCAGGACCAAATTAGAGTAGAATATTCCGGCCTCTTCTGCTCCCAACTTACTCCTTTTTAGTTTCGATTGAAAATAGATTTTGGAGCCATCAACTACACCATATCCATCAATGCCCCCATCGGCACCCGCCGGACCCGGAGTGAGTCCCAGGACATAGGCAAAACGCCGACCTCGCTCTTGTTTGGTTGCCGAGTCAGCAGACAAAAACCCTTCAATCACAGCGTTGATTATCCGATTACTACTCATGGATGGGCTACTTCAAATCTCGCTACTCTGCTGATTGGACTTCACCAAGCAATTGTTTTCATACAGTAAACGAATTCCCGCGATCACACAGTCGCTGGGTCTATCTTTGAGACCCATTTTTTCTAGCTTACTGTTCGTGTCACCAAACAAGTTTACTTTATGTTTATGTAAATTTTGGCGCTTTTCATTGTTTTCTGGGGTATCGGAGATGATTTCATTTATGTTTTTTTGATGGTCCTGATTCACAAAATAAACATAGTTAATCGCAGAATAAATCGCAGTTGAAAAAGGCAAGTTCAATGCCTTACTAACTTGTTTAAGTTGCTCCTGCGCCTCTTTAGAAAGCTCAATAGTGCAGTCCGACGACTCTGAAGCCTCCTGGTCAGAATTTTCTTGTCCGGCCTTTATCGCTTGTTCTACTCGCGGTTTTCCTACTGGCTCTTTACCTCCTTTCGAGTCTGTCTTTGACAACGGTTTATCTTGACTATGTTTTTGAATGTTAGAATCACCTACGATTGCTTTGGGTCTATTCTTAGTCATTGTTGGAATTCTCTCCCGTTATTAATTGCATTATTGGAAAATTTGAATCAATTCCTCAAAGTAAGCTCGTAAATTTTCCTGGCTCGGAACGTTCCAAATATAATCTCTTTTCTCATAAATAGATTGCTGCATTGTATCTTGAACATTAGGCATCGATTTAGACACAGTACAGTTTGCTGGTTTATTTTTCAATTTCTCCAATGGCCCTGCAACTTCATCGGCATTGATACCTAGAGGTACTACCCTCACTTGAGGGCTAAAAGTCGCTTTCGCTTCCAGTGCTAAAATGACTTCTAACGTATCCTTTAGATTTTTAAGGGCTTTATATTTTTGAGAATAATTGATGGGGATTAAAATTAAATCTGGGTCGCTCCCTAGAATAACGGTGACGATATTGGGTAGGGGAGTATCCATATCTAATACTACATAATCATAAGTGCTAGGTGAGGCCACTCTTTTAAGGGATTTGCGGCTCTTATTACTAATCACTGATATTCCTTCTTTATTTACATAAATATCGTTATCAGTGTCGGGTTTATAACCTGCATAAAATTCTCAAGCATCGGATTGATCGTCACAATCTACCAGCAATACCTTTCCTAATTCCGAGCAAACTCCGGCTAGATGCACTGCTAAAGTTGTTTTACCAACACCGCCCCCGTTGTGGGTGCAAAGAATAACTTTCATTATTTTTCAGGAGATTCTTCAAAATATTGAAAACTAATATAACACAAATCGATGTAGGATGCCAATGCTTTAGTTCGCTAACAGCATTGAGGAGCTTCCTTCTCGGCAAGGCCACTTCTGGATATTGATTCGGTGTTATTCCCTCAAAAAAATAGGGGCAAAAAATCAGGGGAGGTCGGAATTTTTGTTTTATATAAAATTGGCAATCTGCAATTTTATGATTAATAGGGATTAAAGGGGCTGCCTAAATCGGCAATTGTTCATCACCCCTCATCAAGTAGCAATCAGATGAGTAGCCCCTTGGAGATTAAAGCTGTGCTCGAATCGTGAAAGAATAGTCCCCACCGGGTTCGAGTTGATAATCGCATTTTTCTAAAAACCGTCCCAAGGGTTCTTGAATTAAAGCGCGTCCTTGGGACGGTTCGATCGCCAATTTACCCACCCGAAAACACCACCGGAAACTCCAACTAAAATCTCCGGCACTAACTTCCCCTTCCAGGGTCCCCCGTTGCCAAGACTGATTCAGCACCCGAACATGGGCAGTCGTTCTAGGGATTCGCTTCCTACTCACGGCTTCGTTCCGACCACACTGCGACTATTGTAAAGACTCATGGCTTTTTCGCAGCCTTCCTTGAGACTAAGTTCGATCGCATCTCGAACCAGGTACATCACCTCAGATACCACGGGTTTCTCATCCGGGGTGAACTTACCCAAAACATGAGAAATCGTATCGGTTTCCGCTTTCCCATCCCCGGGTTTACCAATCCCCACCCGTAACCGGGGAAAGTCCTGGGTGCTTAAATGAGCGATCGTGGATTTGATGCCATTGTGACCCCCAGCAGAACCGGAAAGGCGCATCCGCAACCGTCCCACAGGCAAATCCATATCATCATAAATCGTCAAAACCGATTGGGGAGGCAGTTTATACCAATCTGTAACCGCCCGAATCGCTTGTCCGGACCGATTCATATAGGTGAGGGGCTTGAGCAGGTAGATTTTATTCCCTTTTGGCCCTCGACCCTCGCCAAATAGTCCCTGAAAGCGGCGGTTTTCTGTCAGAGAAATTTGCCAGGACCGGGCAAGCATATCGACGGCAGCGAACCCGATATTATGGCGGGTTTCGTGATATTTAGCTTCTGGATTTCCCAACCCAACGATCAATTGGGGAATCACCAGAGGAACGGATGTCTCGCTTGCTGTCATGGCAGTTTTGAAATCAGGGATTAAGGTTTCGCGTTTAGATTGTAGGGGTTTTTGCGGGTTTCTTCATGCCGCCTGAACTCGACTGGGATGGCACCTGGGCGCAGACAGAGGGAGGGATGAAATGAGGAATCCCGCCAAGGTAGGGGCTTGGGCTGGATGAACCCCCTTCCTTCGTGGGATAATTTTAGGATTGGCAATTGATACCCAATCCGGTTGTCTCAAGCCTGTTTTCGCTCTTTAGCCCGCGCAGGGGGGCTTTGTTAGTATAGCCCCACCCTTGAGGGTGCGGGTTTTTATCTGTAGCGACACCCTAACCTTGTTCAGAGGTTGAGATGGCTTCTTCCTCGGAGACGGCGACTTTCTGAGATTCAGGGGGTTTAGGGGGTTGGGATGCCTCAATTTGTTCCGCTTCGCGCTTGATTTCGCTTTCAAATTCCCGACTGGCATCCTGGAACCCGCGAATCGCTTTTCCCATACTGCGACCGATTTCCGGCAACTTTTTGGGTCCAAAAACGAGAAGGGCGATCGTCAGAATCACCATGATTTCGGGCAAACCCATGCCAAAGATATTCACGCAGACCTCCAACAGAGCACTGGTTATTAGTATAGAAAAAAAAATCCCGGTCAAACCGGGATAGCAGGGATACGGAGGATCCCTGCTCTAGGGGCGATCGCCGTAAGTTAGCGCCCGAGGGTGGTCCAATCCACATCGACTCCATTGAGGAGCAACGAAGAGTTATAGATTTGCAGGATAATCACTAAGAACAGGAAAAATAGCACCATGAAAACGCCCATCAGCGGCGTCGTACCCCAACCGGGGGAGACTTTACCATATTCTGCATTTAACGGTCTGAGTAGATTTCCCAATTTTGTTTGCTGTGCCATGCGTCACCTCTTATTCTGGACGGCGAAAATTAATGTTTTGTAATATTCTATAGGAATCGGTCTCATAATTTTACTTAAAATATGGAAAATCTCGAACCGGCAACAGTTCTTAGCATCGGGATTGGCGCGATCCTCGTGGCGATCGCCGTCTTTTCTATCTACACCTCCTTTGGCCCCCCGTCTAAGGAATTGGCTGATCCCTTCGACGATCACGAGGATTAACCCCCGGATCCAGCGTCCCCTGGCGCTGGACCCTCATCAATTCTTTAACGCCAATTCCCCACCAAAATATAAGGCGACCAAAAATAGGGAGTGCGATACCGTCCTTCCCGCAACAAACTAATCTGAGCAAGTCGAAGTGCTTCTGCTTTCGTGATTCCCTCTCCCCGGGCTAATTCCTGATAGAACCGCACCATTAACGCGGCGGTTGATTCATCGCTGACTCGCCATAACGTGGCGATCGTACTCCTGGCCCCTGCTCGAACTGCCACCCCCGCCAATCCCAAAGCAGCGCGACTATCTCCCGATGCAGTTTCACAAGCACTAAAGACTAACAATTCAATCGGACGAGATAACTCTTGTTCTTTCTTCCGCAACAAGCTATCTAAATCCTTGACATTAATCCGGCCATCCCAGGTTAAAATAAACGTTCGTTCCGCTTGGGAACTAAATTGACCGTGAGTGGCAATATGAACGATTGGAACCGGAGATGAATTGATAGTCTCTTGTAAATTAATTTGGGTAAACTCCTGATTAAATAACACTTGAGCCGGAACGTTATCCTGAATCTCCTGTAATTCTAGATCTACATTTTGCAAGGCAGAAAACCCTTGTCGCGCTTCTGATAAACCAGCAGCTAATAGTTGAACTTGCTCCTGAGCAAGCGGTTGTGGGGGCAAAAGTTGCAGTCCTGGAGTGAGTGCAAGGCTATAGTTTTCGATTAAATATTGTGCTCCATCATGAAGGGCAGCCATTGGCACATTTCGCAACTGTCCATCCAGGACAAAAACGAGGGTTTGAATCTGACTTTGTTTTAAATCCGCTTCCGCAGGGCGAATTAACCAATCATAAATTTGTTGGGAATTTTGCAAAACTTGCTGATTGTTTCCCGCCCGTCGTCCGATATCTTGTTGAATTTCATTCAACTTACTTTCAATTTCAGCTTGGGATACTCCGGTGTTATAGAGGCGTAAGGGAGAGTTCGGTAATGCGACAATTACGGCTAATCTTTCGGGTAAAATAATCGGATAAATCACCGCCGCAGTCGTATCTATTTCGTCAATTTGAATCGGTTTGGCATCTAAACAGGCTTCTTGGAAAAAGTTGTCTAATTCTGCCAGTTGCAGGGATTCGATCGCCTGTCTTGCTTGGCGTAAATTCTCTTGAGTCGGGGATTCATTTGGGTCCGTTAATAAATCCACTAATTCCCGATAAACGGGTTCGACACCTTCTCGAAAGGAAAACTGCACATCGGGATTATCGGGATTGATAGAGGCTAAATCTTGGCGCAGAGATTGGAGGGTGGCGATCGCCCCAGTATAAGCTGCCACTGCCTCGGGTTTCTTCCCTTGTTGTTTCATCAATCGCCCAACTTGCCACTGCCACCGATAGGCAATATCCGAGGCATCGATCGCTTGTGCTATCATCAGAGCTTGCTGAGTCAATTTTTGGGCGTCCTCAGATTGGGTGGTGAGTTCGTATAAATGGCCCAAACTGCCCAAGGCGTAAGATTCGGCGCGGGGGTCCTGGAGGGTTTTGGCTTGTTGGACAGCAGTGGCTAATCCAGTAGCAATTTCTGTCAAGTTGCGATCGCTCAAGGTAGAGTCTGGTGATTCATCTAGGAACAACTTGATTAAGTTATGAGCAAAGTGAATGCGATCGTACACGGCACCGCGACTGGGAGGTAATTGCTCTAGTTGAACTTGAATCGAGGGGAGTAACTTTTGCGCCTCAGAGATTTGTGCTAAATCGATGAGTAAGGCAAGCTGGTTGAGTTGCGATCGCACTTGAATCAGGGGGGAGGTAGAAAGTTCAGCCCCTTTCTGATAAGCGGCAATAGCGGCTTTTCGTTCCAATTCTGCGGTGTTTGTATCGTTTAAGACAACAGCCTTTTGAGCGATCGCCCTAGCGGTATTCCCTAAACTAAACTGCGCCGCTGCGATCGCCGAGGATAAGCGTAAACTTTGGGCAATGGTTAAACTTTGCTGTAACAAGTCCCGAGATTGTTCCAACTCACCAATGGTGCGTAAAGCATTCCCTAAACTTCGCAATCCCGTTGCTTTCAGTAAAGAATTCGGTTGATTTTCTAAAGAAAGCTCCACCTGTTCCAACGTTTGACGCGATCGGCGATAAAGTCCTAATGCTTGCATCGCTTGCGCCACATTAATTTGACTCCCGATCGCTCCTTCTGTATCCCCTAATTGCTGATAAAGTGCCACCGCCTCTTGCCAAGTCGTGAGAGATTGTTCCGATTGTCCCATGCTGTAGTATAAATGACCCTGGGTATTGAAACCTTGGGCCAAAATGGGTAACCGTTGAGAATCTAAGCGTTTCGACTGTGACCCTTGGAGGAGAGAGAGACAAGAGGCGATCGCCTCCGTTGCCGGTTGCCATTGTCCGAGTTGCTGATAGGCGAGGGATAGATAATTCAGTGCCAATGCTTGATTTAAGGGGTTTTCAGCGTGATTAAACTCCATTGCCGCCTGTTGCCAAACCCTTGCCGCTTCAGAAAACTGTTCCCCTTGGAAAAAAGCGCGACCCTGTTCCAGGAGTTGGAGAGAATCGGGTATAGATTGAGCCACTGCCACCCCATTGTGAGGGCGATCGGAGGGGAAGAGGGCGATCGGATGTAGATGAAAAGGAGTGAAGGCAAGAACCGAAATAATCCCCATGCCTAAACAGAAATGGAGCAGCCGGTTTCGGACCGCCAGTGGCAGCAGAACTCGATATAAACGAGCGATAAAATTCCGATGATGTAACCTATCTCTTCCCTTCATTTTGCCCCTGCTTAATTTCCTGTATAGACAAGACCCTACCCAACCCTATGCTGCTAAAATTTCATCCCTAAACCGCTCAATTTGTAGCACAGGACAGTTGGGGTATGACAGTCGAATGGTCTGGAGGAACCCCAGGTGCGATCGCCACCAATTCCATTTGTCCGTCAGCATTCATAACCCATCCTTGCGCCTCCACCAAAGGAGAGGACGGCACTAAAACCCGTGAATTTGAAGCCGTAGAGACCGAAGAAGTCCGAGGATTGACTTGACTCAACACCCCAACCATTCCCGGCCTTAAATCAATCCAAGTCGCTTCATCCGTAATCGCTTCAATGGGATTAGGTGGAATTCCACCCCTTCCCGTCACAATAAACTCACTTTGTTGCTGACCCGGACGACAGCTAGAATCGATTTGTTGAGCCGCATCGGTTAAAGTAGTCGGTAACTCTACCAATCCAGAAGTCGGGTCAACTTCAGGGTTATTAATTGTAACCGTACCACTCAAGGAAGAATCTGCCCCGGTTGCGGTAATATCACTGTTGGCAGTTGGACTCTCGCGAAATTCAGTCCCAAAAATAGCTTGAGCATCAATCGTCACCGTACCCCCCTGAGCTTGTTCGGAATTGGCATTAATATTGCTATTTTCCAAAGCAGCTAGAACACCCGTGGTGATATTAATATTACCGCCAGTTGCAGGACCAGTGGCATTCGTAGTGATATTGCTATTGCGCCGCATGATTAAGGAATTGGCCGAAATTTCGATGTTACCCTCACTGCCGGATTGAGTTTCAGCAGTGATAGCAGATTGAGTGTCTAGGAAGAGGCGATCGGTATTCACCCGCAACACCCCCGGGGAGAAATCACCAATGGCACTCACACTGATTCGCGCCCCATCTCGCAGAGTCACTTCATCAACACGAACTGATATATTTCCAGCATTGCCATTTCCCAAGGTTTGAGAGGAAAGGAGAGCAGCGTCCATCAGAGTGAGGCGACCTGTGTCAATGGTGAGATTCCCTGCATTTCCTCTACTAGATCTTGTACCGAGTAATGTGTCTAGGCGCTCTTCTAAAACAAAGGGATCTCCTCGATTTGCTATAGATATTGAACCAACTATTGTCTCTATACGGCTAACATTTCTATTCCTATTTAACCCGCTTAAAGTTATTGAATCAGTCGCCTGAATAATCAGATCGCCTGCATTGCCTTGACCCAAAGTTGAGGCAGAAATTCTGGCTCCATCAGTGAGAGTTAACTTGCCGGTTTCAATAGTGAGATTCCCTGCATTACCTGTGGCTCCTGAACCCACGAGTGTCTGCAAATTCCTCGTAGTTCTATCATTATTTAACCCGTTCAAGGTCACAGATTCAGTGGCGCGAATACTCAAAGCGCCTGCATTCCCTTGACCCAAGGTGGAACTGCTAATATACGCTCCATCCGTGAGGGTGAGCTGTCCTGTTTCAATAGTCAGGTTGCCTGCATCCCCAGTAGCCCCTGAACCCACTTCTGCCTGCACCAAACTGGGAGTTCCCTCGCCATCTAACCCACTCAAGGTCACAGATTCAGTAGCGCGAATACTCA
>NZ_JAFLQW010000340.1 GCF_017313335.1 Phormidium pseudopriestleyi FRX01
ATCGAAGATTGGATAGACCAACTGCCTAACCCCACAGAACAAGACTCTGCCCATTAACATGGGCGCGAAAGGGTTCGCTACATCCCACGCTTAAAAGACGTGGGTTTTGCTCCCCTCTCGAACTCTCCCGCTCTATAAAGGGTTTTTCAGGAATTTCTTGGAGAATTCAGGTGCTAGGATTGATTGCACCGCGCGCCTAAATATTCCAGTCAGTTAGGGATAATTTGGTGGCGAGGACAGTTGACCTCTTCCTGTGGATAGATTTAGGTTGAATCCCTGGGGTGAGAAGTTAAGGAGGGGAGGGTTTGGGGACAAAACCCCTACAGAGGCATCGTAATTGTTTCGTTAAGGGGGGGAGGGTTTGGGGACAAAACCCTCTTGCTCTCACCTCAATAATGAGGCAAAATTTTCGGAAATCATAAGCGACTCTAGGACGGTTGGTACAGTATGGGGAAGAAACCGGGTTTCTTGAGAAAATTTCTGGGATTGAGTAACCTTTTGTGGGATTGTATCCGGGTCCTAGGAGGGTCCAGTGCCAAGTCTAGCCTCTGCTGTCCGTGCTAAAATCAGAAGTCAACACCCCAGAAAGATTTGGCCGGATTCGATTGACCTGATCCTAAACTGGCGATTCACCTGATGCCCTGGGTTCCATCATTCACTATTGTCTAGAAAAATTTGATGAAACGCCCTATCCGGATTGATACGCTTCAATGGTTTATTGGCATTTATCTTGCCATCCGGGGAACATTAATGCTGATGTTGCCACACAAGGTTGCCAGCGATATTTTTGCCCCTTTTCAACCTTATGTGACGGGGTTGGGCGCGTTGCAAGTGATGGTAGGCGCTGGGTTGATTGTGGTGGCGACTCTGCTACCTCTGCGGTGGAGTATCCTGGGCGCTCATCTGATGGCGGGGGTGGTGTTGTTCCAGATGGGAATCGGATATGCCTCTGGGGGCAAGTTGATGGGGGTGGTGGGGGCGTTGAGCTTGGGATTGGCGCTGGCGATCGCACCCTTTCTAGGCAATGAGGATGAGCGTAGATATCGGCACAGGGATGCACAGACTGGGGCGATCGACCTGTTTGCCGTGGCAATGGGATTGAGAATGGCGATCGAAGGGCTGCTATTCCTCACCCTATTGAATCCAGAATTACAGGAATCCTTGTCCCCGGTACTGCCTTCCTACCGAATACCCTACGCCCTCCTCTATTTAGCGATCGGACTGAGTGTCTTAGGGGTTCAGCTTTACCCGAAAGTCCCTCGCTGGCTGTTTCAATTGGTGCATTTCTTCGCCGGGATTTTCCTTTGGACCTGGATTCTCGGGAGGGGGTTTTCTTTTTGGAATGGAGTGCTCTCCTACGCAGTTTTGGGAACGGCTTTGGCATTCCTGCCCTCGATTGGCCAGCGCCTGAACCGGCTCGATCCTTATTCGTTACAAACCCGAGTTGCCGTCGCATCGATTGGCATCGTTACCTTACCCCTGGTATCGTTAACTACCCTGGTGTCTCTTCCCCAACAGCAAGCGACTATCGATCACTCTCTGACGGTCCAGCAGTCCCTGGCGGTTGCCCTCTCTCAGGATATCGCCACCTATATCAACCTGCACCGTTCCGCGATCATTGCCCTGGGGAATCAGCCCGGATTGGCCGAAATGGAGCCGGAACAACAGCAGGCTCTCCTCCAGGTCGTTCATGAGGCTTATCCTGATATTCAGGTGTTAAGTACCTTTAATGCCAATGGTCAGGAGATTGCCCGTAGCGATAACCAGCCCCTAGGTCCCTCAATTCGGGAGATGGCTTCTTTTCAAGAGATCCGCTTGACGTCTCAACCTATTCTGAATTTCCAGGTGGGTAGAACCGTGAATCTGCCGGTGGCATTTTTTCTGGTGCCGATCAAAAATTCTCAGGGAGAATTTGCAGGGGCTCTCTCCGGTTCGATCGCCTCGTCACGGATTACGGACCAACTCGGGCGGATGGCGGCAGATACGAACCTGAAAGCGTATCTGGTTGATGCCAAAGGACGGGTGATTGCTCATCCCAATGTCCAGTTGGTCAATTCCTTTGCTGACTTCGCCCAAGTTCCTCCGGTGGCTGCCCTTTTGGATGGTTCCATTTCCTTGGGAAAACTCAGTTATTGGAATGGACCTATCCGAGAATTGGTGGGGTATGCCCGAGTGCCGGATTTTGGCTGGGGTGCGATCGTGGAACGTCCGGCAAATCAAGTGTTAGAGACCTTGAATGTTAGACGGGAGCGGGATTTTGCGGTGCTGTTGTCCGTGGCAGCAGCTTCGTTAGCAGTCGGGGGGTTCCTCTCTCACCGCTTGACTAACCCCCTGAGAACTCTGGCATTTGCCGCACAAGAGTTAGGAAAGGGCAATTCAATGGCTCCTTTACCGAATAGCAATATTACTGAACTGGCAAATTTATCTTTGGTGTTTGGAACGATGCGCGATCGCCTGGTTCGACGCACCAACGAACGCGATCGCGCTGAGGCGGAGTTACGGCAAAGTGAGGCGAAATTTCGCCGCTTGGTGGAATCCAATATTATTGGGGCGATCGTGGTGGAAATTGAGGGTCCAGTGATTGAAGCCAATGATGAATTTCTTCAGATGATGGGCTATACTCGCGCTGATTTAGCCTCGGGTAACATTCATTGGCTGAAAATTGCCCCTCCCGAATATTTTGAGGGCGATCGCCGCATCACTCAGGAATTGCAAGAAACCGGGGCGTTCGCTCCCTTTGAAATCGAATGTATCCGCGCCGATGGTCGTCGGGTCCCGGTGTTACTCGGGGCGGCCCGATTAGAAGAAACGGAGGATAAGGCGATCGCTTTTGTCCTGGATTTGACCCAGCGCAAACAAATGGAACAAGAGCGCGAACAACTCCTCAAGCGAGAACGAGCGGCCAGAGAAAATGCTGAATCAGCCAACCGGATTAAGGATGAATTTTTGGCGGTCCTCTCTCATGAATTGCGATCGCCCCTCAATCCGATTTTAGGCTGGGCTAAGTTGCTCCGTTCTCGAACTTTTGACAAAAAAACTATTGATAAAGCGTTGGAAACCATCGAGCGCAATGCCCTGTTACAAACTCAATTAATTGAGGATTTACTCGATGTTTCTCGGATTCTGCAGGGCAAATTAACCCTGAATGTCCAACCTGTTAATTTAATCTCAACAATCACTGCCTCCCTAGAAACTGTTAGCTTGGCAGCGGAGGCGAAATCTATTCACATCGAAACTAGATTTGATAACGCCGCCAGTCCGGTTGCTGGTGATCTGATTCGCTTACAACAAGTGTTCTGGAATCTGCTCTCGAATGCGGTGAAATTTACCCCGGCTAATGGGCAAATTGAGGTGATTTTAGCTCAGGTGAATTCAATGGCTCAGATTCAGGTGAAGGATACAGGAAAAGGCATTGCTCCCCAGTTTCTGCCTTATGTGTTTGAATATTTTCGCCAGGAAGATGGCGGGACGACGCGCGCTTTTGGGGGTTTGGGGTTGGGATTGGCGATCGTCCGTTATATTGTGGAACAGCATGGGGGTGAGGTAATGGCAGAAAGTGCCGGTGAGGGCTTAGGCTCAACCTTTACGGTCAATTTACCCCGGATGTCTGTGGAGGCAACTCCAGATGCTGGCGATCGCCCCCCGCTGAGTCTGATGGAGAATTTACAGGGTCTGCGCGTGCTGCTGGTGGACGATGAACCGGATCTGCTGGAGTTGGCCGTTTTTACCCTGGAGGAAGCTGGAGCACAGGTAACCGGGTGCGCCAGTGCTGCCAAGGCACTCACGGCTTTGCATCAAACCCTCTATGATCTGCTGGTTTGTGATATCGGAATGCCTGACATCGATGGATATATGTTAATGCGTCAGGTACGGGCATTTCCTCCCGAACTCGGGGGCAAAATTCCGGCGATCGCTCTGACTGCCTATGCCAGTGAACTGGATCGTCAACAAGCTCTTTTAGCTGGGTTTCAGTTACACTTATCTAAACCCATTGAGCCAGATTTGTTCATTCAGGCGATCTCTCAACTTCTCCAATCTTCTCCAGAGGTTGACTTAAAGTAGCCTGTCGGGCCAATTTCTCTAGGACCGCATGAACAAGTTTTTGACTGTTTTCTATCGGATGGAGAGTTGATTTATGAGTAAAGATTGGCTGCTGTTTATCGGCTGTATAATTGGATTAATTCTCTATTTAATACTCCATTCAATTGTCAAAGGTCTATAAAAACCCGCACCCGTCAACGGTGGATCTACACGGACAAAGCCAGCGGGCGCGGCGTCAAAGCGAAAACCGACTTTTACCAACCGGACTTGGTATTGGGACTCTATCCTGAGATAGAGACAGAAAATATCAATTTCGTCAATAATTTAGAGTGAATTACTCTATGTGATAAACTCACTTCTAAACTTGCGATCGCTGAAACGGCATGGGGGAGAGAATTTAGATCGGAGGATACGCGACATCTAGTCTGGAAATTAGAGATTTTCCAAATTATCCGGGTCAATCCCCAAACGGTGAAGTTCACTGCAATTTAGAGGAAGAGTGCCCTCACGAGAGAGGCTAAACCGGAAAATGACAAGGAGAAATAATGAATTCGGTAATTGTATGGATTTTCGGGATAATTATTGGACTGGCGATACTTCTGTTGATTGCTTTGTATATTCGAGGAACCTTTCGCGATAGCGTAGAATACAAGGTAAAAAATCCACCGACTCCGGGAGAGCCCCGCTTTGCGATCGCCCAAGCAAGCTTATCCAATTCTTTAATCACCTCCGCTTTAATCACCGATGTTTGGAATGATTCACCCACCATTCAACAAGTCAGACTCGATGCGATCGCCAATGCAAAACGTTCTATCCATTTTGAAACCTTTTTCATAACTCCGGGACAACGAGCGAATGACTTTGCCGCCGCTATTGCCGAGCGCTCCGCCGCAGGAATAGATGTTAAATTATTGGTAGATAGCTACGGTTGCAAAAAGATGTCCAAGAAATATTGGAACCGCTTAAAAGCTGCCGGAGTTAACGTGCTTTTTTTCAATCCATTTGACTGGAAAGCTCCGGCAGATTATGCCGGGAGAACACACCGAAAATTACTCGCCATTGATAGTCAGGTTGCCTATATTGGAGGTGCGGGAATTTCTGACTTTTGGGACGGCAAGTCCGGTTCCGGAGAAAAAGAACCGTGGTTTGATTGTGAATTTCGTTTAGAAGGAGAAATTGTTGCCGTATTAGAAGGGGTCTTTGTTCAACATTGGACTTATGCAAGTGGGGTGGCAGATCTCGGTCCGGAAACCTTTAAAAAAGACCAGGCACAAAAGCCGATTACTCTCGTCACTCCTTCATTTAATCCCACTTACCGATTTTCCCCCATTCGAGCTTTATTTCAAACCAATTTATTAGCCGCCCGAAAGCGAATTTGGTTGGCGAGTCCCTATTTTTTTCCAGACCTTAATTCCCAGGATTTGCTGATTGCCGCAAAAAAGAGTGGTTTGGATGTTAAAATTCTCACCACCAGTTCAGTCAGCGATAAAAAGAAGGTTTATTACGCTTCTTATGAAGGATATGGACCGATGTTAGCTGCCGGAATTGAAATCTATGAATATCAACCGAGTATGACCCATGCCAAGCTATTATTGATTGACGATCTCTGGATGACAACCGGAAGTGCTAATTTCGACCCCCGCAGCTTTTTTCATAACGATGAATTAGATTTTTCCACCGGCGAACCCAATGTTTTAAAAGAAGTTGAGCAGATTTTTCAACGGGGTTTTTCTAAATCTAAATTAGCCAGTTTGGAAGATTGGCGCAAGCGATCGCTCTGGAAGCGAATGGTGGGACAAACCGTTCGCTTCTTTCAATGGCAACTCTAAGGGCGTTAAATCGCTGATTTTACGGTCTCTAAGTCCGGGGGTATAATAGTTGCTAAATAGGGAACATAAACCTGGTTGCTTGCCCCCCGGACTCATGCTGTAGGGATGCTGGATTGGGATTAAACCCGGTATGGGTTTATCCAACTGAATCGACGGGTTTAGTAGCGTTTGGAGAAGGCTGTCGAGTGGGAATTTCTAGGATAAATTCGGCCCCCTGGGACAGTTCGGAAATACAGCGAATCTCACCTTGATGTTTTTGGACGACAACTTCCTGGGCGATCGCCAACCCAACCCCGATGGATTGTTTCGTAGATTTGGTGGTAAAAAACGGCTCAAAGATTTGGTCCTGAAGGATTGGGTTAATCCCCATCCCATTATCGGCAATACTAATTAAGACGCGATCGCCTCCTAAGACTTCTGTGCGAATCCGAATGGTTTTTGGTCCCGGGTGATTGGGGCGGGACTCTAACGCCTCGATCGCATTGGAGAGCAGATTCATAAACACTTGATTGAGTTGGCTAGGATAGCACTCCACTTGGGGCAAATTTCCATAGGCTTTGACAACTTGAATTCCCGGCAAACCCCCTTTCCCTTTGAATCGATGTTGTAAAATCAATACCGTGCTATTAATTCCCTCGTGAATGTCCACCGCCTTTAGTTCAGATTCATTCAATCGCATGAAGTTTCGCAAGGCATGAACTAAATCTCGAATGCGTTCTGCACCCCCTTTCATCGACCCAATCAAGCTGGAAAAATCTTGGGACGTAAATTCCAGATCGATTGATTCTATCCTTTCTAAAATCTCCGGGACAGGTTCAGGATAGTGTTCTTGGTACAGATACAATAGATTGAATAAATCCTCAGCATACTCCTGGGCATAAGACAGATTCCCGGTGATGAAGTTAATCGGATTGGTAATTTCAGCGGCTATACTGGTAATTAACTCTCCCAGTTCCGACATCTTTTCTTGTTCGATTAACTGGGTTTGGGTGCGCTGGAGTTCTTGCAGGGCTTTGCCAAGCTGATGGGCTTTTTCCTGGGTTCTCGCTTCGGATTTCCGCAAGGCTGCATTTAATTTCGCCAGTTCATCCGCCTGCCGCAGGACGATAGGCACGATCGCATTTTTGAGGTCTAATGCGGCATCAATTTCACAGGGTTTCCAGGGTAAAGATTTTAATTTGACAATTTCTTGCCACACTTCAAAGGATTTTCTAGGATGCAGTCGAGGATTTCTTCCCGGCAACAGTTCAAACGGTGTATTTGGATCTCCCGCCCACTTGACGTGATGAATCACCTCGGATCTAAACCATAACACATAATGCTTTGGTTCTTTGGAAATCGCCACCGCCAGCAATCCACTGGCGATATCTTTATAAGATTCTGCTTCGGGATAAACACTCGCAAGGGCATTAGTGTGGTAAACGTTGGGAAAATTGAGTTCTTCCAACCACTGAATTAGATGTTCGATGCGATCGCAACTGGGAGTTTTTCCCAGTTGCTGACAGGTTCCTTTAAAATAACTCACCGCCCCATCTGCCATGACTAGATTAAGTAAATTCGGCTGCCTGTTTACTAATCCGTCAATAAAGTTAGCCTCCACTGACATATATTCTACTAATTTTGCCGTGGTTGCTTGCAATTGCAGACGATATTCATAGTAGCTATCATCTTCTTTAGACCGGAGTTCCAATGCCATAACCTTGGCAAAAAATTCGCAGGCTTTTCTCACTTCATAAGACACATATTTGGGTGAATTATGATGGCAGGCAACCAATCCCCAGAGTTTTCCCTCTTTGACAATCGAAATCGACATCGATGCACTGACCTTCATATTTTGAAGATACTCGATATGACAAGGGGAGACGCTGCGAAGAACCGAATGGCTCAAGTCAAGGGGCTTTTGGTCCAGGGGTTTCGTCGCCGGGACAATGGGAACAGGTTTGTAGTTGACATCGACAATTAATCGGAGCAAATTAATTGAATAAAGTTGTCTCGCCTGGGGTGGAATATCCTCCGCTGGATAATTTAAGTTTAACCAAGAGTTCATAGACTCCAGTTTTTCCTCCGCCAAAACTGCCCCATGTCCTGCGGTGTCAAATCGATAGAGCATTACCCGATCAAATCCCGTAATACTTCTAACTTCTTTGACCACAAATTGACAGAGTTCTTGAAAATTTTTGGAATTTTGAATCGTCGATGCAGCCGCTTCTACCAACTTATAAAAGCTTAAAAATCCCACGGTTTTCGGAGAAAGTGCCGGTTCGAGATCTAAAATTAAACAATCGGGATGAGCCCGATGAACAATTCCATCAAAATAGAGGGTTTTCCAGTCAGTATGAATGGTTATATTCAGAGGATTGACACTCCCCAAGGTCTGATAATTTATAGCTTCTTTGAGAGCATTCACTTGAGTGGCATCTAGCAACATTTCTAAGGGTTGGTTCAGAAATGTTTCTGCTGGGTGGCCAAAAAAATCAGCGGTATTGTTGCTTGCTTGTAATATCTTGAGGTCCTGGGAGATGACGAACAGGACCCCATGCGGTTGGATTAAACCGGGACTTTGGATCGGTTCTCGTTCGTAGTTTGCCCAATTTACTGTTTCTGACTGCATCATCTGAATTCTCCGACTGTCTGGGTGAATTGAGGACCTGGTTTGAGGACCACTGGGTTTAGAGAGGGAGGAAATTTGGCCTTTTCTAGTTATTTAAGTGGAGGTTTATTTTAGCCGGTTATTTTCCTTAAACTTTTATTAAGATTTTATCATAATCCTTGACTCATGCTTTACTTTTTGGCCAAAAAAAATTTTTTGTAACAATTCTTAATTTTCTGATTGTGCAAGTCCCAATCGTGACAGAAAACCGTCGAAACCTAGAGGGTTCAGGATGAGCAAAACCCAGAAGGATCAACCCCTGTACCTGAAATATTCGGTTGGTGAGAGGGGGTAACGGAATGGGCTGCGATCGCACTTTTACAGCCACAATACAGCCCGTTCCGACTCGGATCACTGTCCCCTCGGGGCTATACATGGACTCAATGGCCGAAGCAACCAGCAGATTGGGCAAAATCCGGATTTCTCAAGGGGAATTAATGAGTCTCTTTAAACAACTGGAATTGGCGATCGCTCAGGCGACCTGCATCATAAAGAGTTTCAGCAATTTCTGAAAGCGTCAAGACCGAATGAGCTTGATACCCATTGACTTTTAATCGCTGTTTCACCCCTTTTTCATGGTCGAGAAAGACCACAATATCCTCCACCTTCAACCCAGTCGATTGCAGCTTTTGCGCGCCTTCTATAGCACTTTTTCCACTAATCAGAATATCATCCACCACCACCACGGTTTCCCCGGGATTAAAATGACCTTCCACTAACCGCCTCGTCCCATGTGCCTTCACTTCTTTTCGGGGGAAAATCATCGGGTAATTTAACCGTAAAGACAGTCCCGTTGCTGTGGGTAATGCTCCGTAGGGAATTCCCGCAATTCTGTCAAATTTTAGGGTTTTTAAAACCTCAGCATAAGCGCCAATAATTTTTTCAAAAATTTGGGGATTAGAGATGATTGTTCGCAAGTCAACATAATAGGGGAAAGTTTCTCCAGATGCTTGAACATATTCTCCAAAGATGATGCAACCCAACTCATATAATTGCAGAATTAAATCCGTATGGGGATGAGCATCGGTGACTGGAATATCTGGAAACCACACCGGACAAGCTTGGGCCTCCGATGGGATACGAATTCTGACTTGATTAATCGTTTCTCGCAGTCCTAAAGTTAGGAAACCGGCATTTTCATGGCTTAAATAATCTTGGGGAACTGGCAGGATTAAGCCATCTCCTTGACTGTTTAAACCGGCCTTAAGGATATTAGCTAAAACTGTTCCTTCGGACCAGATACTACGAGCCAGAATCAGCCGTTCTGGGGCCACGGACCGGACTCGCCCCAAGACTTCCGGTTTATTGGTTCCCACCTCAATAGCGACCTGTTCCGGAGTCCCCCAAGTCCGGGTTTCTTTGACGATTTCAAGGTACAAGGGCGCGTCATTTTTTGGATAATGTTGCAAGACTTGCGCTGCCGGATTGGAGGTATGACACAGGACAAACACCGCTTTATCCGGATACAGTAAAAACGGGGCGGCTAAATCTTGCCCGGGATAGGGACTCAGGGTCACCGCATCCACCTGCCAGCGTTCAAAAATTGTCTGGGCAAATACGGTACTACTATTGAGATCCGAATGCTTGACATCTAAAATTACTGGGAGGTAACTGGGAATCGCTTGTAAAATTTGCAGCAATAAATCTAAGCCTTCAGCCCCCAAAGCGGTGTAGAATCCGAGGGTCGGTTTGTATGCACAAACCAGTTCAGCGGTTTGGGCAATGATAAAATGCAGCCAATCCGTCAATTGCGCGATCAGCGTCTCTGGGTTATCTGGGGTCCCGAACCGCACGGGAAGCGCCTCTGGATCTGGGTCAAGTCCCACGCACAAAAGGCTATTATTGCGGTCGATCGCACTTTGCAATTTATCGCTAAAATTGATCATAGTCGGTGGAGATTGAATCGATTTTGCCCGAATTTTGCTCACTTCCCCCGGTTTTACCCACCGGGGAAATGACCCACGGCGATCGTCGCAAAACCCGGTCTAAAATTACCAATTTACTATTCACTAATGCTGTGAATTTTTGTTAAAACCGGAGATTTCGGATGTCAATGGAGTATAACTTAGGGAATGAACGGATGAGGGAGGAACAGAGGAAATCTGTTGTTGCCCTCACTCTGGCTTATTTTACCATTAATGAGCGATCGCCACGATGACTGGAGAAAAAATTGGCAAATACCTCACCCTAGAAGAATTTTGTACCTGTACGCAAACCTATCAAACCTACAAGGATCAGATTCATCCCTTTCCTGAAAACCCCCAGGAAACGATTCCGGCAATTTTGGCGTTAATCGAGACAATTGTCGATCCGGTTATTGAGGAATTTGGACGCGATCGCTTTCGGTTGACTTATGGGTTTTGTTCTAAAGATTTAAAGCGCTATCTGGATAAAAAAGACCCAGTAACCGGACGAAAAAATGGTCGAGTAGCCCCAGAATTGGACCAACATTTAGCCCATGAGGTGAATCAAAAGGGCCAGTATTATTGTAACCGCCTGGGTGCTTCCTGTGATTTTCTAATTCTCGATTTATCCAGTGCAGCTTTAGTCGATTGGATATTGGCCCATCAATTACCCTTTGATTCCCTTTATTTTTATGGAGAAACTCGCCCGATTCATATTAGCTATGGTCCGCAACAGAAACGGGATATTTGGACATTTACTCGGGGAAGACAGCCGACTAAAAAAGGAATTGAACCGTGGGTGGAGTTGGCGAATAAGATTAAATAAACCCGCACCCTGAAGGGTGGGGCTATACGAACAAA
>NZ_JAFLQW010000619.1 GCF_017313335.1 Phormidium pseudopriestleyi FRX01
AGATTAAAAAAGGTAGCCGTAAGCCTCATGGCGAGAGTCAGTGAGCGTGAATAGGTAGGGGCGCATTGACTACGCCCTTAAGGTCTAAATTCTGGACTCTTAAAGAATCCCATGCTCTTTAGACGTGGGAGTGTCAAAAATTACTTCCACAGAAAGGTCCCCGTTGATTTAAACCTTCTAGGAAGGGAAATCACCCCTCAGATAAAAACCGTAAAATATAAATCATAAAAAGATAATGGCTTTAGCATTACAAAACCGGGCAATTGGTGTACTTGAAGATAGCCCAACCACAGAAACTGCCTTTAATTCCCTCGGTTCGCTCGGGTTTTCAATGGACAATATCTTAGTCGCCACACCAGATAATATCCCCGATGAAATGGAGAGTCCCGATCGTGAATTTTTGGATAATCGCACCGTTGAAGGCTTAGGATAGGGACTCATGAGCCGAATCCATTTTGATGGAACAGGGCATTAATGATTTATGCCCTCTCCCCCAACATAAGGCGGCCCAAAGGGGGAGAGGGGAGCTATAGCGATCCTAAATGATTTGTAACAAAACTAGCGAGCAAGATGCTCGCACTACAAGCCTTTCTGGTTTGGATCCATGACACAACTGATCAAGGAGCTGCTTTATCAGTTGTGTCATGCCCTCACCCCTTTCTCGTCGGCGGCCCAAAGGGGGAGAGGGGAGCGGATTATGTCATAAATCATTTAGGATTGCTATATATATATGTCATAAATCATTTAGTCCAAGCTCTAGCCAACTCAAAACTTATTTTGAACTCATCCGAAGCCTAACGTTCCTGTCAAAAGGAAGAGAGATAATTTCTACAATCTACCTCACATGATAGAGGCAAAATGTCAACAAAATATCTTAGGATAGAACTAATTAGAAGATAGCTCAAGAGAGAGGATATCCAATGAGCGGAATGATAAATAAATTAAAAAAACTTTTGGGAGTAAGCGCCGCATTATCCTTGGGCGCAACAACAATGATTCCCGCCACTTCTATTGCCACCCCAAAAGATGCATCTTTTGAGACGGTACAAGCCCAAATTGCACAAGCGCCGACCTGCCGCGAAGTGGAGGCAGAACCGGGTTTAAACATTCGCACCCAGCCCTGGGGAGAGGTGATCGGAAGTGTGGGAACTAACGAATATGTCTATCTGAAAAACCCTTCCCCTCAAGGTCAGGATTGGGTACAAATTCAATCCCCAATGAGTGGCTATGTGGCGGCTAGCTATCTTAGCTACTGTACAGGAGCAGCTTCTCAGCAGCAACCTGTGGCTAGGTATGACCAGCCCCTAATGACGACGGAACCCGGACAGATGGAGCAACCGATCGCCCAATCTGCAAGCTGTCGGGAAGTCAGTTCCCCTACAGGGTTGAGTGTGCGATCGCAACCTCAGACGGATAGTGAGATCATGGTAGTCCTGCCAGACAATACCCAGGTCGAGATTGAAAGCCTCGGGGAGGATGGATGGGTATCCATTTCCGAACCCGTTCAGGGCTATGTTGATGCAGAAGAACTGGCGATGTGCGGTCAATAGATAACGATTGGCGATCGCAGGTTTTAAGAACTACTCAATGAAGTGAAAGGATGGCTTTAAAGCAGAAATGATATTTAGTCCTTTCGCCGCCATTTGTTAAAGGCACGGCACCCCGTGCCTTTACTATTAATCCATCCATCAGAATAAAACTTTGGCCTCATTTCAAAATGCCCTCCTTTTTAAAGGGAACTCCAAAAAATAAAATCCCCAAAACCCACACCCGTTAACGGTGGGGCACTCGCGGAGCTCGCCAGCCTACGCCGCGTCAGAGTCAGGTTTTTCACCGCAGAACTTGGATAATTTATTTTTTTGGACTCCCAAATAAAACTGGGGTGCTCTCCCTGAATTGGAAGGGGCTTTTTTTTTGACCAGTCAACCCCGACAATGTTGCGCCTCTAGTCCCAATTCCGGAAACGGCCTACTATAGTGAAGAACCCTTAAGCAAATCTAAACCTAAACCTTATGAAAATTGCGATCGCGGGTGCAACCGGATTCGTCGGCAGTCGATTAGTTGAGAGACTGCAACAAGCGGGTGATCAAGTCTTGATATTAACCCGCAATCCGGCCAAAGCCAAGCGCGTCTTTCCTGATGCTGCCGAACCCAATTTAGAAATCGTTGCCTATACCCCCACCGAATCTGGTCCCTGGCAACAAGCACTTAGCGGGTGTGATGGGGTGGTGAATCTCGCCGGTGCGCCCATCGCAGACGAACGCTGGACCCCGGAACGCAAACAGGAGATTCTCAACAGTCGCAAACTCGGAACCCGCAAAATTGTCGAGGCGATCGCCACTGCCAATCCTAAACCCTCGGTCCTCGTCAATTCTTCCGCCATTGGATACTACGGCAGCAGCGAAACCGCCACTTTTGACGAAACCAGCGCCTCGGGTAACGATTTTCTCGCCCAAGTCTGTCAGGAGTGGGAAAGCGAGGCACAGCAAGTCACACAATCCGGGACGCGCTTGGCGATTATTCGCACTGGCATCGTCGTCGGCAATGGAGGGGCGATCGCCAAAATGCTCACTCCCTTTCGACTCCTCGCCGGAGGTCCTCTAGGAAGCGGCCATCAATGGTTTTCCTGGATTCATCGCGAAGACCTCGTGAACCTGATTATCTTAGCCTTACAACGGTCCGATATCCAAGGCATCCTCAACGCAACCGCCCCCAACCCCGTCCGCATGAACGAATTATGTCAAATTCTCGGACAGGTCCTCCATCGTCCCTCCTGGTTACCCGTCCCCGATTTTGCCCTCCACCTTATCCTAGGTGAAGCCGCACAAGTCGTCCTAGAAGGACAGCAAGTGTTACCCAAACGCCCCCAAGAATACGGCTTCGAGTACCGCTATCCCACAGTCAAACCCGCCCTAGAAGAAGTTGTATCTCACAGTTAATCCCGGCGATCCGGGGTGGGGCGATTGCTCGTGAAGTGGCGATCGCCGACCCAGTTGCGAGTCCCCCTTTCCGGGGTTGTTTCACCCTCAATTTTCCCTCCCAGGGCTGACGCATCTTCTCCAAGCCCACCCTAAATGTAGGGGCCTTCAAGCAAACCGACCCTACAGATATATAGCAATCCTAAATGATTTATGACATCTGTCTTCTCCCCTCTCCCCATTTGGGAGAGGGGTTGGGGGTGAGGGCATTCCACAACTGATAAAGGCGCTGCTATAGAGGTAATGCGTAAGTCCTGTTTATTTGCGGAATCGATCTGATTTAATGGGTTAATCCTCTGGGATTTAAGAACGCTGGACCCCTCAACTTGCGCCTCCGAGTTCCAGGATAACCGTCAGGTTCGGATAGCATTCGGTCCCGTTGAGTCTATTTCTCAGTTGTCGCGTATTCAATGAGGGTTAATGCAATCATGTGTAAAGAAAAACCGATTCTCTCCATTGTTACCCCGACCCGGGGCAATTTTTCCGACTACTGGTTAGAACAGTTACTCAACGTCAAAGGCGATCGCATTCAATTTATCCTGAGTTATTATCCAGGAGTTCCCATTCCTCCGATTGACGATCCCCGGGTGCAAACTATAGTCAGTCCCTATAAAGGTGAAATGATGCAACGCTTGGTCGGTTTATTGAACGCGACGGGAGAATACATTTTAGCCTTAGATGATGATGATTTTATCCATCCCGAGATTTTAAAACTTACGGTCCAATATTTTCAGAAATTTCCCGATAGCTGGGTGATGCGACCTTGTATTGTCAAAATTGATTACCAAAATCAAGCCGAACTCAGAAAAGCCTGGGGAGAACTTCCCGACATTGATGCACTCACATCACCACAAATCGACCCCTCGAAACCTCAAGATAAAGTTCTCAAAGAAGTCCCCATTATTCCCTTAAATATTTCCATTAACTGGGGCTCGATCATCTTCCCCTATTTATTCTCCCGAACCGATGATAAAGGCCCGCATATTGAAAATTTTAACAATAAAGTGTGGCAAAATAGTCGGGTGCAAGCCATCCTCCCCCAAATCGCCGAGTCCACCCAATTCGGCATTCTGACTTGGATTCCTAGGTCCGCCTTCGATCGCTTAGTGGGCGTTTTTTTACAAGCCTATTATTATCAACCGGATATCCAGATTGGACACCGCCTTCCTGAAGAGACTGAACAGATTCGCTTTGCGGATAAAGACCCCACCTTAAAACCGCCGCGTTTTCATGCCGCCTCGGATTTTTTATTGTTCAAAACCTTTCCCCAATACGGATATATCTGGAATTTGTTTTTTGCCAAACTGTATGGGGTTCCTAGGGCATTTGCAAAATTGGCCAAGAACAAGATAAAACGAAAAAAAATCCGGTATTGAGTCTGCACCCTCCTCCCCATTTAACCCCTAGTCAAACCCAGGGGTTGCAGAATGCGGCGGTAAGCTTGGTCCTTTCTCAACCTGTCGTAGAATCGGAAACCCATCTCTTGTCCTATTGATTGAAGAGGTTAACGATGCCCCCAGAGTGTCCATCCCATTTTCCAACATTTTGTCAAGAAACCCCGTTATCTTCCCTCTCTTGTAAAGATTTCCAAGAATATGCAACAAATCATTAAACAAACAATCTGGCAATGTATTTCTGCGGTCCAACGTCTTTTTTTAGGTTCCCTAGGCCAAAGCTCTAAGGTGAATATTCAGGCCACAATTCAGGGATTTACTCAGAATATTTATATAGGTAATTCGGTCAATATTGGTAAATATGCCCATATCTTTTGCGACCAAGAAAAACCCTCTATTCGCATCGGAAATGAGACCAATATTGGAATGTTTACTATTATTAAATGTTATGGCGGCAACATAGAAATAGGAGATTATTGTAGCATTAATCCTTTTTGTGTGATTTATGGACAAGGGGGATTAAAAATTGGAGATTATGTCCGGATTGCACCCCATGTTGTGATTGTTCCTTCTAACCATCGGTTTGAGGACCCAACTATTCCGATTGTGAAACAGGGATTAACGACAAAAGGGATTGTGATTGAAGATGATGTTTGGATTGGATCCGGTGCAACTATTTTAGATGGTTGTACTATTGGCCGGGGCTCGGTGATTGGTGCAGGCACCGTTTTGACAAAAAGTGTAGAACCCTATTCAATTATAGTCGGTGTACCCGGAAAAGTCATGGGCAAAAGGGGCGAAAAAACACCGTGAGTCCCATCGGCGAGGAGAAGGCTTTTCAATTCAATCATGGGGACTGAGACTGCCTAGACTCTGCACTGGGGAACAGTCTTGAGAACAGGGGTCAGCCTGATTGAGATGAGCACAGAGTTATTATCCCCAAAAAAATGTGGCTGTACCTGAATTCAGGACAGCCGCCCAAGCTTACTATTCTGTGTAGAATGTGAAGTTTTCTTAACTTCCAACTAATCTAGGGCGTCCCCTAATTCGGCGTCCGCTTCCAAATTATCCGGATCAACATAGTGACAGGAATTTTCGACGCAAATCAGCGCCCAGCCAGAATCTTCAATCCCCATCAGCTTATATATCCGATCCTTTATCAGTTGTGGAATGCCCTCACCCCCAACATAAGGCGGCCCAAAGGGGGAGAGGGGAGCTATATATGTCATAAATCATTTAGGATTGCTATATGCTAACTTTACTTGAAAGAATTACTATTAATCCGAATCAGTGCGGTGGTCGCTCCTGTATCCAAGGGATGAGAATCCGAGTGTCAGATGTGCTGGATTTGTTTGCAGCAGGTCGTAGTGCAGGAGAGATTTTAGAGGAGATGCCCGATCTTAAAGCAGATGAATCTAAGGGCATCGCTTTTATATGCCTCGCGGAAACTTAATCACTCAGTTTAGGAATAGAATAAAAGCATGACCCATTACCTATTACCTACTCCCGATGTTGGTATTTTTTTCTCAACTTTACGAGCAGTTTGTTCAACGACTAATCATTTTAAGTCAACAGGCAGAATTTTCATTAACCTCTTTGATTAATAATTATTTAAACGTGAATTATCAGCTTAACTTAGAGAAAATTGACAAGTTAAAAGTTTGGTTAGATGGCTTTAGACCGTTTGACCCAATGATGGTCACGGAACTTAAAAAGCTCTATGATGTCCGATTTACTTACAACTCGAATGCGATTGAAGGGAATACTTTAACTCAAAGTGAAACCGAATTGGTTTTAACGAAGGGCATCACGATTGGAGGCAAGACGCTTGATGAGCATTTAGAAGTGATTGGGCATCAGGATGCGATCGCCTATATTGAAACCTTAGCCCAAAAAGATACGGAAATTAATGAATGGGAAATTAGGAAAATTCACAATTTGATTCTCCGAAGGATCGCGCCTGATGAAGCGGGGAGTTATCGGACTCTGGATGTGATGGCGGCAGGAACGGATTATCGTTATCCTGCCCATTATTTACTGTCCCAATTGATGTATGATTTTGTCACTTGGCTGAATTCCGAAGCGGCCTTAAGACTGCATCCGGTAGAATATGCGACAATGGCGCATTATCGTTTTGTTTCGATCCATCCGTTTCGGGATGGCAATGGTCGGACGGCTCGATTACTCATGAATTTATTGTTAATTCGTGCGGGTTATCCCATTGTGGTGATTAACAACCAAGCTCGTAATGATTATATTAATGCGTTGGCTTATGCACAACAAAACCAAGATGATTTAAGTCGGCTTTTTGATTTGGTTTATGATGCTGCGATCGCGTCACTTGTGGAAATTTTAGGAATGTTGGTGACTGCAAAGAGTAGCCAGAGAAAAGGACAGGAGTTTTATCGGGAGATTACTGATTTTATTGATGAAGAAAATTTTAGGGAATAGGTAATGGGGCAGGAATTGAACAAAAATGTGTCTGTGTTGCGGTTTCCTGAGTTTGAGGGAAACTGAATTTTCGTAAAATTACATAGCATCGCCTTAATCCAAATAGGAGTGGCAAAAGGAGAGAATAGAGAATTCAAAAATACCGTCACCATGCCTTATTTTAGGGTTGCTCATGTCCACAAAGAATATTTAGATTTAAATATAGCATTCCTAAATGATTTATAACATCTGTCTTCTCCCCTCTCCCGTTCTGGGAGAGGCCTGTCCTGAGCCCTGAGCCCTGAGCCCTGAGCCCTGAGCGGGTCGAAGGGTCGAAGCCTGTCCTGAGCCCTGAGCCCTGAGCCAGTCGAAGGGTCGAAGCCTGTCCTGAGCCCTGAGCCAGTCGAAGGGGGTCGAAGGGGGTCGAAGGGGGTTGGGGGTGAGGGCATTCCACAACTGATTTAGGATTGCTATAGAGTTAAAAAACCACGATTGAAAAGGGGAAAATCGAAAGGTATTTCCCGATCGCCCTTACCCCAGGGCAAAAGTTCATATAACCCCCAGGTAACAGTTTTTATCCCCAAAAAAATGTGGCTGTACCTGAATTCAGGACAGCCGCCCAAGCTTACTATTCTGTGTAGAATGTGAAGTTTTCTTAACTTCCAACTAATCTAGGGCGTCCCCTAATTCGGGGTCCGCTTCCAAATTATCCGGATCAACATAGTGACAGGAATTTTCGACGCAAATCAGCGCCCAGCCAGAATCTTCAATCCCCATCAGCTTATAAGAGGCTTCTTGAACGAAAAATCCTTTATGATTACGGGTCTCGGGTTTGACAGTAACGTTATCCATAGTCATTTCTACTCAACTCCTTGTTTAAAATGCAGATTTGCGATTAACCTGTCTCTAAAGGTTTATCGCTAAGTTCATCAAATCTTATCATTAAAATAACCTTTTTTTTATTAAGTTTTTCAAAAAAATATGAACAAATATAAATACTCATCGGTTCTGGGGTTTAGATCACTTGAGGTCGTTTACCCAAACTTAGGGATATAGAACAAAAGTGCTCAATTGCCGTGACATTTCCGGTACAATCTGGGCCGATCGCCGGGAGTTCCCGAAAATCTTAAAACTTTGTTAAAACTTGAATTGGAATTTTCCAGGGGCTGGACCCACAAAGGGTTATCACCCTTTCTTGGGATCACCAGCTTCCCGGGAGTGGTCCTCAATTTGTCCTGAGAAAATCGCAGTGGGAATGAGTCGGAAGGCGGTGGAGTCGGGAACGATCTAGAGTGGGAACTATTGGAGTCACATCCGTGATCACGGACTTGAGTCACAAGACTATCATTTCATGTTAAACCTAAAATTAAGATCGTGCAGGAGAGGGGATCCCGTAACTGATGAAGAGGCCATTATTAACAACAGTAATCCGAGGGAGTCAAGTCGGGGCGATCGCCCTCTTGCAGACCCTGAGTGCGACCCTGACCCTCGCACAACCTCAACCCCCCGTAGAAACCACCCGATTTTTCTGTGGGACCGTTGAGGGAATTCCCGCAACAATGGCGGGTACCCCTAACGGGGAAATGCCGATGGTGATTTGGGATAGAAATGCCCTCAAAGACCCCAATACTAATCCTCAACAACAGTGTGAGGAAGTCTCCACGCGCTTTCAAACCTACTATGACAACGGGACTCTCAACTATATCACCAGTGGGGTGATGAACGGTCAACTGGTCGCCTGTGTTGCGCCAGGAGAAAATGAACCCTGTAGCGGGATGTTGTTTCCCCTCAGTGGCGGCAACAATCCCCGAGGAATGTTGCAACGGATGTTCCGAATTCGGGTGGCATCCGCAGGACCGATCGCCGAAACGACCGAACGCCTGTACATCAGCTTTGATAAGTATTTAAACGGGGAATATCCCCAACTCCGTGGATTGGGAAGTCGGACCCCGCCAGTTCCTCGTCGAGATGTTCCCCAATAAAAGTGAGACACAAACAGTATGAAATGGTCTACGGCGGGTCTATCAGCGGCGATTCTTGGGGTAGGGGCCGTGATTTTAGTGGCAAAGGCTCCCATTTGCCTCCCGCAAACCCAGGGAATCGAAGAACAGGCGATCGCCGCAATGGGTCGAGATGTGTCGGTGGTGATTAATGGTCAAAATCCTGGTTCAGGGGTGATTATTGCCCGCAATGGCAATACTTACACCGTTCTGACGGCCAAACACGCGATCGCCACTCCGGATGAATATGCCATTCTCACAACCGATGCTCAAACCCATCCAGTCGATTATCGCACGGTCAAAAAACTGCCCGGAGTGGATTTAGCAGTAGTGGAATTCACCAGTCCCAACCGTTACCGAGTCGCTCATTTCGGCAATTCTGATGACGCAATGGAAGGGGCGACGATTTATGTATCCGGTTGGCCCCATCCAGGACGAGTGATTACCGAACGGATTTATCAGGTGGCAAAAGGGACGATTTCCGGTCGTCCTCTCACAGCATTAGAGGATGGGTATGGGTTGATTTATACCAATATCACCCGTTCTGGGATGAGTGGCGGTCCCGTGTTTGACAATCAGGGCCGGTTAATTGGCATTCACGGACGTGCAGAAGGGGAACCGATTTATAATCCCGATACCGGAGATACGGTGGATGTCAAATCTGGGTTTAATGTGGGGATTCCAATTAATACTTTTGTGAGTATGGCGGGGGAAGCGGGGATAAATTTACCCCGCTTAGGGGATAATTTTGCTGCTGCGAGTCTGACACTCCCGGCACATTCGGCCTTGGTGTTGGCGGTGGCGGTGGCCCCGGACAATCAGGCGATCGCCAGTGGGAGTCGCGATGGCATTATCAAACTCTCCAATGGGAATACCGGCCAAGAAATCCGCACCCTCACCGGCAATACCGATGCAGTAAATGCCCTCACTTTTAGTCCCGATGGACAAACTTTAGTGAGTGGCAGTGAGGATGGGACGGTCAAAATTTGGAACCGGCAGTCAGGGGAACTGGTGAGAAGTATCAAGGGCGATCGCTCCTTTGTGAGGGCAGTGGCCTTTAGTCCCGATGGCACTCTCCTGGCGTCCGGCAGTGCCGAAGATATGAACATTAAACTCTGGAATCCCCAAACGGGAGACTTAATTCGCACCCTGACGGGACATCGGGACTATGTGAATGGATTGGCCTTTAGTCCCGATGGCAAAGTTCTGGTGAGTGGCAGTACGGATAAAACTATCAAACTCTGGAATCCCCAAACCGGAGAAACAATCCAGACCCTCACCGGGAATGCCAACCGGATTACATCCGTTGCCACTGCGCCTTATGGCAACCTTTTCGCTGCTGCCAGTGCAGAAGATGGACTGGTGAAAGTCTGGAATCTTCGTACTGGGGAATTGCTGCATACTTTAACGGGTCATAGGGGAACCGTTTATAGTATTGCTATTGACCCCTACGGCCATATTCTGGCGAGTGGTGGAATTGATGGGACAATCCAGATTTGGAACATCTATACGGGGAATCGGGTGCGAAATCTGGAGGTGAGAAATTCAGGGAGTGGCAATCAAAGTCCGGTGTTTTCCCTCGCCTTTTCTAGTGATGGTCAAACCCTGGTTAGTGGTGACGATAATGGCACAGTTCAATTGTGGCAAATTCCCCAACGTTAACGGTATTTTAGAGTGAATTAAATCCCATGTTTCGGAATTGGTATTCTGGCATTTACACAGTTTTATTAAGCACTACAAAGGTTTTAACCGCGAAGCACGTTCCGGCAACCGAGGATGCTTATCAAATTGTCACCCCCGAATGTACAAACCGGCAATCGACTGTTTTTCCTAGAGGGAAAACCGTAGCGGTATTCAGTCCGGATGGTCAAACTTTTGTGACAGGCCGTTACGACAAAAATAGTATGGGTGTCGGTGCAGAATTTATGACAATTTGGCGACCTGAACCTTAGAAACCTGAATCTTAGAAAAAGTGGTGAAATATGAGTCAAAATTTTGTTGATTTTAACCCAACGGTCGTGGCGATCGCCATTGCTGGGATAATGGGTGTTTCTATGCCAGTGGCGATCGCTCAACTGAACCAGCAGCAGGTCTCGGCAATGGCACAACAGGTAACCGTCCTGATTCAGGGACAAAATCCCGGGTCTGGGGTGATTATCGGCCAATCCGGGAATTCCTACTTTGTTCTCACGGCCAAGCACGTTATCGCCACGCCGGATGAATATTACATTGTGACCCCGGATCAACAAAAATACCCCCTCGACTATCAACGAATCGATAAGATGCCTGAAGCTGATTTAGCAGTGGTTCAATTTACCAGCGATCGCAGTTATGACATGGCAACAATGGGAAATTCGGATCAAGTCATCCAAGGGAATATCGTATATATTGCTGGATGGCCTCATCCTGGGTCAGCAATCACGGAACGGATTTTTCAATTCACAACAGGGACGGTTTCAGGGCGATCGCCGTCAGGAACTTCCGACGGGTATGAATTAGTTTATACGAATATTACCCGTTCGGGGATGAGTGGCGGTCCTCTATTTAACCAGGGAGGCGAATTAATTGGCATTCATGGACAATCGGAGGGACAAAATATTTATAATCCTGATACCGGGAATATGGTGTCTGTTAAGGCCGGATTTAATTTAGGAATTCCCTTAGCGACTTTTATGCAATTGAACGAACCGAACCCGTTGCCACCGAACCCCAGCTTTGCCAACCCCCTGACCTATGCGGCAGTACAGGCATTAGGAGAAAACCGTGTGACCGATGCAGTCAGTTTATACAAGCGGGCGACGGAGGTGAATCCGGAGTATTTAGAGGCGATATTTGGACTCGGACAGGCGTACTATGAATCCGGCGATCGCAACTTGGCGTTGAGTCAGTTTGAAAAGGCGGTAGAATTAACTCGGGCTGAAATGGAACGCCTACGAGTGCTGAGTACACTGGAAGTTGTAGCCTATAATAATCATGTGAATGTAGAATTGGCATTAGGGACCCTGTTGTTTACATCCGGCGATCGCCTTGAGGGATTAAATCTGCTCGTGGGTCTTTTGCAAAATAATAACAACATGGTGAGAGACAAACTCTTTCAACCGGATTTTGCCAGTAGTCGTCTGCGGAGTGATGCGGTCCCCCTGCAACAATATGCTGAAAAAATCCTATCTACCGAAGCGGGTAAATTACCTATACAATTCAATCAGGGACAGGTTCTCTACGAACTAGGACAAGTTCAGGCAGCGATTCCCTATTTTCAAATCATCCTGGATCAGTATAAAAATGACCCCCGAGTGATGTTAGCACTCGCGATCACATTACAGGAAATCGGCCAAAGCGATCGGGCGGATGTCTTACTCCAGGAGATCCGATCGGAAGAATCCCAGGACTCAGTGACGGGGGAATCTGGAGGATGGTTGGGCATTTTTTGGAGCGATCGCCTGATTGAAAAAGCCCGAGCCCTTATTCCTACTCAGCCCTAAAAACCCCTCGGTGCATCTACATTTTACCGCCCTTCTTATCGCCAAAACTCAGTCCACTCATCCCCTTTGATAACCCTGATGATTCAGCGCACTTTGAGCCTCTTTTCCCTTTGGACTGCCGCCATCCTCACTCTAGAATTAGCGGGGTTCACGGAATCGGCACATTTACAAACCCTCCCCCTGTCTTCCCTCTCTCTGGTTCAAGTGAGTCAGGCAAAAATTGTCACCCTCACTTTGCAAAATTCTCTCAAGCCGACTGGCCTTCTCTTATCGGGGGGAAAGGGGGATAAATCCGGTATAAAAGCAATCTGGTCTATTAAATAAAAATTTTAATCGACCCAAAGTATAATAAGTAGTCATGAAAAAAAAACTGAAACCAAAACTATTCGCTTTGACGGTTCTGTTCCTATCCCTGGGGTGGATGGAACTGACTCGCGCGGAAAATTCGACTCACCTCCAGCAATTGCGGCAAACGAATCAATGTCCGAATTGTGATTTGCGCGGGGTGAATTTGTCTCGGGCGCAACTTAGAGGGGTGAATCTCACGGGTAGCAATCTCACTGGGGCGGATTTCAGCTATGCTGACTTGGAAAATAGTGATTTGCGCGGGGCGAATCTCACCGGAGTTAATTTTAATGGGACTATTCTCTCCGGTGCTCGCCTAGATAGCACAACCCAAATCGATCGCAAATGGCGAATAGTCTTGGAAATCATCTCTCAAGGGGCGCGGGGACGGGATATTTCCGGGGCTGATTTATCTCATGCCTATCTCCAAAATGTCAATTTCAGTGGGGCAAATTTGGCGGGGTCTAACTTAACTCAGGCTGAATTAAATGGCTGTAACTTAAATAATGCAGATTTAAGCCGTGCGAATCTCACTAATACCAACTTAATCCGTGCGAATCTCACGAATGCCAACTTGAAAGGGGCAAATTTACGGAATGCCAATTTACAGGGGGCGGATCTAAGTGCGGCAGACTTAAGCGATGCGGACTTACGGGGGGCGGATTTAACTCGCGCTGACTTGCGAATGGATTCGGTTTGGGGATATACTCGTTTGCGCGGGGCCAATCTGGATGGGGTGAATATCTGTGATGCGGTGATGGATGATGGGCTAAAAGTTGAGTTAAATTGTCGGTAAGGTCATTGAGGGGCGATCGACGCTATAACAGAATAACAGAAATAAAATCCCCCAGTCCGGGGGTACAGGATTGGTTAGAAACTGGGTTGTTTTGACAAAATTTCTGCCAATCTCCATCCCAGCAAAGGGCCAAACACCTGGCTTTTTGTCCCCGGAATCTCATCCTATCCCAATGATCTAGTCCTGTTAACCCCAAGGTAGTCTCATGCATTTCCCGTTTAGTCGTCTCACCCTCATTCCGGCGATCGCCTTGTTGTCGATCCCTGCATCCGGATTCTCTGCGCCTCCCTTGGCACAAATCCCCCCGGGGAACACTTCTGGACCCTCTAGCGAACTCCTCAATGATACCCCTTCTGACCTCCTGGAACAGGGAATCGAGCAA
>NZ_JAFLQW010000267.1 GCF_017313335.1 Phormidium pseudopriestleyi FRX01
AGGCTTATGTAAGCGTTTAATTCGAGCCAATTGTGGGGAAATTTGGGTGGATTCTTCTTGCAATAAAGGCAGTGCATTTCACTTTACCCTACCGGTATATCGACAATAAAAATGACCGGATTATAGCGGTTCCCCTAGTTATTCGCTGACATTTTTATCCTATAGCAATCCTAAATGATTTATGCCCTCTCCTGCTCCCCTCTCCCGTCTTGGGAGAGGGGTTGGGGGTGAGGGCATTCCACAACTGATAAAGGATCTGCTATAGGAAGCAAGATGCTTCCTAGGGTCATTCAGTTTAAATGTTCTACTGACTCTTTAGAAGTGGCTTGAATGGGAGAGAATTCCTGTGAGCAAACCCGACTTAAGACTGGCTTCAATCCCCTCCTTTTAGCACGTCTTGTAAGAAGGGGGCTAAATCTCGATTCAGCCGACCCGATCGCACGAATTCGGCATAAGTATCAGCTTCGATCGCCAGGAGTTCTTCTTTGAATTGTTCCCGGGCAAAATCCTGGATATCCGGTTCTTTAATTCGCATTTGGTTAATGTTATTTTGAATTTCTTTGACTTGTCCTTCTACCAGGGCAATTTGATAGCGATAAAACTCCCAATCAATATCGGGTCCATCTTGTCCCTCTTTCAAGTGGTCCAGGACTCGTTTGAGTGCGGCGCGACGGGCGATCGCCTCTAAATAGTTCTGGCGGACTGTTTGATCTACCAACAAATTCAAGACTTTAAGCAGGGGTTTGATGGTTAAACCTTGAACGAGTAAGGTAAATAAAACTACCCCAAATACAGTAGCAATAATTTCTTCCCGCGCCTCTAAAATTATCGGGACAGAAAGGGCGAGGGCGATGGATACAGAACCCCGCAATCCTCCCCACCACAAGACGGTTTGCTGCCGCACATTGATGTCAGATTTTACCAGTACATTGCTCAATGCACCGAGGGCATAAATGGCGATCGCCCGGGTGACTAACATTGCACCTAGGGTAATGGCGATCGTGTCTAAATTTCGGGCAAGGGAACCAAACTGAATTTGGTCGCCAATCAGCAAGAAAACGATGGAGTTGACAAAAAAGGCTAAAAACTCCCAAAACTCGCTAACAATCAGCCTGGTGCGCGGATTCATGCCGATTCGTGAGCCAAAGTTACCTAAGACTAACCCCACGGTAACTACGCCAATTACACCAGATCCACCGAGTTTTTCGACGATTAGATAGGTGCCGTAGGCGGAGACTAGGGTTAAGGATTGTTCGACGAGGGGTAAATCAAAGCGTTGGGTGAGGTAGGAAATCCCGAATCCGATTAAGCTGCCCATGCCGATACCGATGCCTGCAAAGGCAAAAAATTGGGCGATCGTCCCGCGCAGTTCAAATTGGTTGGTTCCTAATGCCAGTCCCACGAGTAAGCTAAAGGCAACGACTGCTACTCCGTCATTGAATAAACTTTCCCCTTCCATCAAGGTGGAGAGGCGTTTTTCCACCCCAAGTTCTCGAAATAGCGCAATTACGGAAATCGGATCTGTGGCGGAGAGACTCGCGCCGATTAACAAGGCGGTGGCAAGGGGAATGGTTGCAAACTGATTGAGGGCGATCGCAATCCCTAGGACGGAAATTAGCACCCCGAGGATGGCATACAAGGTCACGGGGACTAAATCTCGTTTTAAGTCTTTCCAGCGCAGATTCCAGGCGGCTTCAAATAACAACGGTGGCAAAAATATCGACAGGATTAGCGCGGGGGACAGGTTGACGAGGCGCACATCTACAAAGGCTAAACCTAATCCGACAATCACCAATAACAGGGTGTAGGGAATTTGTCGCACCCAACTAAAAATTTGCGGGAGTGTCGCAACAGTTAGAGAGACAGTCAGCACGAGTAAAAAGCGCTCTAAACTCTCCTGGATTAAGGCTTCACTTGTAGTCGGTTCTATTGACATGACGATTCGATAAATGAGTTTCTCTGTAATGACGGGTCATTCTTTCGATTTCGTTTTAGCATACCGTTTCACCGTCTAGGGGTGGCAGAAGGTTTTGGCAAGGGAGAATAAATAAGATATTACAGATTGCGAATATTATATTCTGGGGGGTAAGGGGGAGTGTCCTCGGGCTCTTTGAAGTGAGGCGATCGCCCATTTTGACAAGATCCCCCAGGGAGAAATTTAGTTTTAATCATGATTTTTAAATGACATTTCAACTTTTAAACCTCAGATTTAACGCCGGACCTCTAACACAAATGGACAAAATCATGATAAGATAAACCCAATAACTCCGGTGGGGATAGTAGCGTGGCAGTGCAGCATTTGCCTAACCGCCCCCGATTCTTTTTTTGAATACTGAGTCTATCGACAAATCGCCGGACGCTCAGAGGATTGACTGTCTTCAAAGTTCATAATCCAACAGTTGGGGCGAATTGTTTACTGTTCAAACAATTAAATCAATGAAAAGAAAAAAAATTAATCCAGCCGATGCTCACGCCCTCTTAGAGAATTCTATTTTCTATTATCAGGGTGAACCAGCGGGGACCGTAGCTGCCCATGATCCAAAGTTAGATGCACTCAACTACGATCAGTGCTTTATCCGAGATTTTGTTTCTGGGGCTTTGATATTTTTAATTGAAGGAAAAACCGAGATTGTCAAAAATTTCCTGATTCATACCTTAGCCTTACAGAAACATGAGAAAAAAATGGACTGCTTTGAACCCAGTGCGGGTTTGATGCCTGCCAGTTATAAAGTCATTCATGAAGATGGGAAAGAGGAATTATTGGGGGATTTTGGCAACCATGCGATCGGGCACGTTGCCCCGGTTGATTCGGGCTTTTGGTGGTTGTTTTTACTCCGCGCTTATGTTAAGAAAACCGGGGATATGTCCTTCGCCCATCAACCGGAATTTCAAGAAGGCATCAAATTGGTTTTGGAGTTGTGTTTACGGTCTCGTTTTGAGATGTTTCCGACTCTGTTAGTTCCCGATGGTTCATTTATGATTGACCGACGGATGGGGGTTTATGGTCATCCCTTGGAAATCCAATCCTTGTTTTATATAGCATTGCGATCGGCCCGAGAGTTACTGCGATCGGACAATGAGGATGGCAGTTCCTATCTCGAAGCGATTAATAACCGATTAGGGTCTTTACGATATCACATTCGAGAATATTATTGGCTCGACTTCAAGCGATTGAACGAAATTCATCGCTTTGAAAGCAATCAATTTGGAAAAGATGCGGTGAATAAGTTTAATATCTATCCCAGTTCAATTCCTCACTGGGTGACGTTATGGATGCCGGACCGAGGGGGATATTTAGCGGGAAATTTGGGTCCGGGCCGGATAGATTTTCGCTTTTTCAGCTTAGGCAATTTATTAGCGATTTTGGGGTCCTTGTCTTCAGAAGAAGAGTGTCAAGGAATTGTTCAGCTAATTGAAGAACGGTGGTCAGATTTGGTGGGACGAATGCCGATAAAAATAGCGTTTCCAGCGGTGGAAAATCTGGAGTGGGAAATTGTTACTGGGTCTGACCCGAAAAATCCCCCTTGGTCTTATCATAATGGGGGAAGTTGGCCGGTGTTAATCTGGCCTTTGGTGGCAGCCTTTCATAAAGTGGGCCGCCCGGAATTAGGGGAAAAAGTCCTGGAAATTGCGGGCGATCGCCTAATTGAAGATGAATGGCCGGAATATTATGATGGCAAAAATGGTCGCTTAATTGGCAAAGAGGCAAGGCGGTATCAAACTTGGAGCATTTCGGGATATTTACTCGGAAAAATGCTCCAGGAAAACCCAGAGTCTCTTTCTTTGATGACTTTTGATGAAGATCCAGAGATTCACGGCTGTCCAGTTTAATTAGACGGTTGGGGAACTCAAATTTACAATGTAGAGTTGATTCGCGAATCAACCCTACATTGATGGTTTTAAGCAGTCATGCAAAATAAATTGCACATTTTGATTCGCTGAAACCCTTGTCCAGACTAGCCAAAGGGATGCAATTATTTTTGCACCAGTGCTTATCTTAAATAATGCCTCAGTCTCATGGAAGAAGATTAATGACTAAAAAGTAGTGCGAGCATCTTGCTCGCTGGCTTTGTTACAAATCATTTAGGATTGCTATAGGCGATCGCCTCTCAATATTCAAACCTCAGATTTAACACCGGCTCTCTACCCCAACTGGACAAAATCATACTCAGATAAACCCCATAAATCCTGTTTGAATAGGAAAGCGTTAGTGCAGCACTTGTCTACCCTTTCCCGGTTCTCTTTTTGAATAATGAAAAGAAATTAATTCAGCCGATGCTCACACCCTCCTAGATAATTCTATTTTTTGTGCTCAGGTGACACCAGAGAGGATTGCTATATCCCCTCACTGGTTTCTTAATTACCCAACTAAGAAGAAATCATCTGAGGTAATCAGGGAAGCATCCACCCCATTAAGGGTGGCAAGTAAGTCATTACCGGCATAAATGAACGTGCCAGTATTGCCTTGAGTTACCGTTAGGTTCGCGAAGGATAAACCCAGTACCAAAACCATCAAATCGATGCCATCTGTAAAGTCAACAAACCAAGATGGCGCTAATTCATCCTGCAAAAACGAGGATTAGAACGGGTTTCCCAACAATAGCTATCCACAATAAAACCCCTTCATTTAGAGACGAGGATCAGAACGGGTCTCCCAACAATAGTTACCCACCGTCGCGCTTGGCGATCGCACTACAGTTAAACTCTATAATAAGATTGCAGATATACGATTCCTATAGTCGTTTGTAATATTAAGGATATGGTACGACTGAGTTTACTGTTGGCGATCGCATTGGCATTAATCCATATTTGTGCCGGGAATTTGCGGGTTCTGGAAACAATTCCGCGCAGTCGCTGGCTATCGGTAGCTGGTGGGGTGTCGGTTGCTTACGTTTTCATTCACATTTTCCCAGAATTGAGTGCGGGACAGATTGCGATCGAAGAGGCAAATTTGCCGGTTCTTGACTATCTCGAACATCATGTCTACCTGATGTCTTTATTGGGGTTTTCTTTATTTTATGGACTGGAAAGATTGGCAAAAAAGTCTCGGGAAAACCAGCGAAAAACCGGACGGGGAGATATTACTAGCGAATGGGTTTTTTGGATTCATATTTCTTCATTCGCGGTTTATAATGTTTTGATTGGCTATCTATTGCTCCACCGAGAAGAACCGGGACTGTGGAGTTTAGTCTTGTTTTTTATCGCAATGGCGCTGCATTTTATCGTCAATGATTTTGGATTGCGAGAACATCACAAACATAGCTATCAGCGGCGGGGACGCTGGGTGTTGGCGGCGGCGGCGATCGCTGGATGGATGATTGGCAGTGCGACGGAAATTTCCGAGGCGGCGATCGCCGTGCTCTTTGCATTTTTAGCTGGAGGAGTTATCCTGAATATCCTTAAAGAAGAACTGCCGGAAGAACGAGAAAGTCGGTTTTGGGCGTTTGCCGCAGGTGCGACGGTGTATGCAGCACTCCTGTTAGCTTTGTGAGAGTATCGGCAGCAATCTGCCTACAGAGAGATGCGGTTAAAACTGG
>NZ_JAFLQW010000383.1 GCF_017313335.1 Phormidium pseudopriestleyi FRX01
AATGGTGCTGCCAATATCCTTCGCAAGCTAAACGTAAAGGGAAAGTTCAAATTAGATTTGAGCGGACTTATTAGAGGCACAATGAGCAGCGCCCATCAGAATTAGGCTTTGGTCTAAGGCTGTGCAAGAATCCCCGTGTCTTTAGACCGGGGAGTGTCAATAGACATAGAAATTGATCGGGGGTTCAGTAAGAGGGGGATGGAATGCAAGCTATCAATTCAAAATTACAAGAACTGATTAACGAAAACGAAGGGCAGTATCTGAGTCCCGGGGATTTACAAGGGATGAAACGGTATCTGCAAACCTTTGCAGAACGGGTAAAAACCTACGAAATGTTGCGGGAGAAGGGAGACTTGCTGGTCCGTCATGCCTTGAAAAAGTTTATGTCCCTGCATCCAGACATTATGCAAAAGCATGGACAGCGCTGTTATTACGATATGACTCAGGTGATGCGATACAGTGCCTTAGCCATTCTCAAAGATGACCCGCGCTTCTTTAATGATTCCTTGGTGTTGTGGCAGTCTAATATTTTGACGGCCTATCAGAGACAAAATTCCTGTGGGGTAGCCTATCGTTGTTTGAAAGAAACGACGAATGCTCATTTACCCAGTAGTGCCAATCAGTACCTTGATCCTTATATTAATCGGATGATTGAGGCATTAGATATTCCGCCGAAACTGATGGCAAATGTTCAGAAACCGGCGATGGCCACCTAGTCCAAGGGTAAAGTAAAGGTTAGAAACCGGGTTGGTTAACCAAAATGCTGAGAATTAGTAACTCTAGCGGTTCGGTGGACTCATGAAGTACAGATATTTAGAGGAGTGGGAGCATCTTGTTCGCTCTTGGCAATAGCTTTTCAAGATGCTCCCACTCCCCAAATGTACCTCATAACCGTGGGAAACTCTATAGCCCCTAATTATGTTAAGAAAGCCGGTTTCTGGTCCTAATTATTGAAGACGGTATCCCATCCCGGGGACAAGAGACGCAGTTTCAGTGAGCAGGAAACAGCCTCAGTCCTCAACATATCGGGATTAATCTCCCACTCGGTTTATCCAAATAGAGGAGCAGACCATGAGCTTACAAGAGCCAGTGACGATGAAGCAGAACGCCTCGGTTGAAGAACGAGAAGGGGTTCTGCGACAAATTTACAATCAAGTCTTAGAACGGCAACCTTATCAGTTTGAACGGAAAAAACTAGCGGGGTTAGAAAAAGAATTTATCAAGGGAAAAATTGGGATTCGGCATTTTTTGAAGAGTATTGCCGTGTCTTCAATTTATTTGGAAAGTTTCTATGAGAAAAGTTCCAATGTCAAGTTTATTGAGAATGCGTTTAAGCATTTTTTAGGCCGATCGCCCCATGATGAAGCGGAAATCCGCGAATGTGATTGGTTACTGGTGGAACATGGTGTGGGGGCAATGGTATCGGCCTTGATTGACTCGGAAGAGTATCGCAAGGGATATGGGTCCTTGACAGTTCCCTATTGGCATCCTCATCGCTATGAATCGCCGAATGATTATTTAGAAAACCGCTGGTTGGGAGAGGAACACGCAGGCGATCGCGGGTGGGCAATTCCCACCCTGTATTGGCATGAACTCCATCTCGATTGCACCGGAGGCACTTGTCGTCCATCCTGGACCCCCTCCTCACGAGTCCGAGAGTCTTGAACCGGGAGTCTGATGTCAGCTAGTCTTCAGGGGGTGCGAAAACTCGCACCCCTTTGCGATCCAGGGAGAGGCGATCGGCCCGTTTTATCCCCGATCGCCTCAAAATTAGCCCCCTTCTGGCAAATATTTCACCCGGGTTCTAGCACAGTCACAAAATTACCTTTAAAATCAGTGAGCAGGTGGGGATGGTAACTGCTACCCTGTGCTCGGGGTTGTCACCGAGGCCAACTATCAGGTGAGTCTACATTCAAAGCGCGATCGGGAAGCGGGTGTGTCAGAATGCTTTCCCTTCGAGCCCTCATCCTCCCCCCGAGCTTTTCTTCCCCCGAGTCAAAACCCGGGGGGAGGAAAACCTCTCGAAGGCGTCTTATCATAACAATAGAGATTCTGATGACTCCAATGAATGAATCTTGATGTTGAGAGCAACGGGGTGCAGCTTCTACAGTGGTTTTCTCAGGGTTGGTGTTCCTACGCCCGGTCATAAAGCGCCGGATAATTTCGCTCAAGTCAAAAGAAGCCGTTTGGGTCCGATTCAGCGGTGAGCGTCCATGACAATGGCCCTAGGGTGGGGTGCGATGATTCAATCAGGAGAGTCAGTCTCAATGGGATGTGATCCCAAATCCGGTTGTCAAAGACCTGTTTGCTCTGTGCGCTGGCTTGTGGAGGCTTTGTTAGTATAGCCCCACCCTTGAGCGTGCGGGTTTAGCCAACCCCCTGTAGAGAAACAAAATCCAGACCGGGCATATCAAGGGTTTACCTCCGCCAATTGTCTCAGTTTTAATTGAGCTCTCCAGGGGGGTCAGTCCGGGAAAACAAGACACTGTTGAACTGGGGATCAAACATTTTTCATTCTAACGCCTACCTATTGACTATTGTTGAGACTCATGACGATCTCGCTTAAAGGCTACACCATCATTGAAAAAATTTACGAAGGTATCAACACCATTGTTTATCGAGTTCAACGAGAACTCGACGACCAACGAGTGATCCTCAAGCTGCTCAAAGCCGAGTACCCCACCCCGGAGGAACTGGCTAAACTTCACCATGAATATGAAATTACCCGAAATTTGAACAGTTCGGGGATTATCAAGGTGTATGCCTTGGAAACCTTTGAATATAATCAGCTTGCCCTCGTCCTAGAAGATATGGGTGGGGTTTCCCTGAAACACTATTTGACGGGAATCCGCTTAAATTTAAAAGAATTTTTACAGATTGCCATCCAACTGGCGGAAATTTTAGGAGAAATTCATAACGCCCATATTATTCATCGGGACCTTCATCCTTTAAATATTATTATTCAGGGAAAAACCCAGCAAGTTAAAATTACAGATTTTAGTATTTCTATCGTCCAAAAGGCCCTCAATCCCGGGGCGATCGAGGGAACCTTGCCCTATATGTCCCCAGAGCAAACCGGGCGGATGAATCGTGAACTGGATTATCGGTCCGACTTTTATTCTCTCGGGGTCACCTTTTATGAAATGCTCCTGGGAGAACTGCCCTTTAAAGGGACAGATCCGATGGAAATTGTCCATGCCCATTTAGCCAAAAATCCCCGTCCCCTGACGGAAGTTAAGCCCGAAATTCCCCGGGCGGTTTCTAATATTGTGCTGAAACTGTTGGCAAAAAACCCGGAAGACCGCTATCAAAGTGCTTACGGACTTAAAGGGGATCTGCGCACCTGTTTGACTCAACTCAACGAAACGGGCAAAATCACGAAATTCGCCCTAGGGACGGCGGATTTATCCGGGGAATTGCTCGTTTCTGAAAAACTCTATGGGCGCGATCGCGAACTGTCCCTACTCCAAGAAGCCTACTGGAGAATCCGCCGCAAAGCCCCCGCCATTTCCGCCATTTCTGGACCGGATAAAACCGGAGAAATCTCCTCCTCATCGTGTGAAATTGTTCTAATTTCCGGTTATTCCGGGGTGGGAAAATCGGCCCTACTTCAGGCCATGCACCAACCCCTGATCCGACAAACCGGCTATTTTATTTCGGGAAAATTTGAGCGGTATAGAAGCAATATCCCCTACGGCGGATTGATTGAAGCCTTCCAGCAATTAATTCGTCTAATTTTAAGCGAAAGTGAAGACCGAATCACCGAATGGCGAGAGCAAATTTTATTGCAACTGGGTAAAAATGGTCAGGTGATTATTGACTTGATTCCGGAAGTGGAACTCATTATTGGCAAACAGCCCCCAGTTCCGGTTCTACCGCCTTCGGAATCGCAAAATCGGTTAAGTGTCGTCTTTCAAAAATTCTTGAGCGTTTTTACGACTCAAGAACATCCTCTGGTGCTATTTTTAGATGATTTGCATTGGGCGGATGCGGCATCGATGACCCTGTTACAGGCGATCGTCACCGCCTCCGATCGCCAATGTTTATTGCTGATTGGAGCCTATCCCGAAAACGAAATCGACAGCCCTCGCCATCCGTTACTCCAAATGATCCGGCGGTTTCAACAGTCCGGAGTGCGGATCACCACCCTTGCCCTAGAAGCTTTAAATATCGAATGTCTTAACCAACTGATTGCCGATACCCTTAGCTGTCCCACGGTGCGATCGCGACCCTTAGCAGAACTCATCCACCAAAAAACTCATGGCAATCCTTTTTTTGTCAGGATGTTGCTTAATTCCCTAATCCAAGAGAATCTGTTAGTTTGTAACCTCAGTGCCGGGCGTTGGGAGTGGGATCTTCCCAGAATTGAGCAACTTTCCATCACTGATAATGTGGTGGATTTAATGGTCAATAAAATTCAACAGCTTCCCGAATCCACCCAAAAGGCTTTACAAGTTGCCGCTTGTATCGGGAATATCTTTTATATTGATATTCTATCCCTCGTCAATGAAAAATCCCTCTCCGCTACCGCTACAGACCTCCAGTACGCGGTACAGCAAGGGTTAATTTTACCCGTCGCCAATACTTATAAAATCCCCTTAATTTTTGGCAATGAGGAACCCGTGGCCTTGCCGGTGGATAACTTAGTGGTCGCCTATCAGTTCTTGCACGATCGCGTGGCCCAGGTCGCCTATTCTCTGATTTCCGACGAACGTAAACAACAGGTTCACCTCAAAGTAGGAAAGCTCCTGCTTAAACATTGCAACGCCGAAGAACGGGAAGAAAAGCTGTTTGAAATTGTCAATCATTTGAACATCGGCTTGAGTTTAATCGCTTCTCAATCCGAAAGCAGTAAAATCGCTCACCTAAATTTCCTAGCCGGTCAAAAAGCCAAGACGACAATGGCTTATGAAAATGCGGTTAAATATCTATCAAAATCCCTTCAGTTACTCCCCGAAGATAGCTGGATTTCCAGATATGAATTTACATTAAATCTCTACAATGAATTAATTGAAGCCGAATATTTAGTCGCAAATTATGAAAGAGCCAACTACCTGGCCCAGGATGCCCTCAAAAATACCCGAACCTTATTAGAAAAGATTGATATCTACGAAAAGAAAATTCAATCTTATGTCTCTCAGAATCAAATGGAGAAGGCCATTAATACTGGGGCGATGGTTCTTCAACTGTTAGGAATAACCCTGCCGAAACAGCCGAATCAATTCCATCGGATTTGGGGCGTAATCCGCACAAAATGGATTCTCAAAAACAAGAGCATTGAAGATTTAGCGGCCTTGCCACATATCAGCAATCCGGAACAGTTGGCCGCCCTGAGAATTTTAGTAGCCATGACCCCAGCGGCTTATGTTTCTTCGGTGAATATGCTGCATCTGGTGGTCTATACCATGATAGACCTCTGTGTAAAGCATGGAAACTCTGTGCTTTCTGCCTTTGCTTATGGGTTTTATGGGGTGCTGTTGTATGGTTCTTGGTCAGATATTAAGGGAGGCGATCGCAGTGGGGAACTCGCCTTACGACTGTTAGAGCAATTTGACGATAAAACCATGAAAGCGAAGGTGGGGGATTTAGTCTATGCCCATATCAAACACGCCAAAATCCCCCTCCAGGATACCATCGCCCCCTTAAAAAATGCCTTTACTGATGGCCTAGAAACCGGGGATATCGAATGGGCGGGACACGCCGCCCTGCATTATTGCAACCATAATTTATTTCGGGGAGAACCCCTGGATGCCGTGGCTGCTGAGTCTGACCATTATATTGCTTGGATGGTCCAACTTAAGTTAGACTTTCATGTGCATTATGCGCGGATTTGGCGACAATTCATCCTTAACTTACAAGGAGAATTACCCAATCCCTGCCTCTTAAGTGGAGACAGCTTTGAGGAAGAAACCCTGTTACCCACCTTGATTGAATCTAACAATACCATGTCGGTATTTGCGGCCTATCTCGCCAAAACTATATTATGTTATTTATTTGGGGAATATGAACGGGCTGTTTATTATGCAAAATTAGCAGAGAATTATCAACATGGCGTGGTCGGGTTACTGAGTGTTAATGAACACAATTTTTACCAATCTTTAGCCTTACTTGCTCTCTATCCACAAGGGACACCTGCCCAGAAAATCAAAGGGTTGGTGCGGGTCCAACTGGCCCAGCAAAAAATGAAGCGATGGGCCTTACACGCGCCGCAAAACTATCGACATAAGTATGAATTGGTTGAGGCGGAAAAAGCCCGGGTTTTAGGACGAAAAGTGGCGGCGATGACCCATTACGATCGCGCCATCAAATCTGCCCGCAAATATGGCTACATTCATGAAGCGGCGATCGCCTGTGAACGGGCAGGAGAATTTTATCAGCAACTCAACCTCCACAAAATCACCTCCACCTATATCACCGAAGCCTATTATGCCTATCTGCGTTGGGGCGCAACTCGCAAAGTCAGCGAACTAGATGCCGCCTATTCCCATTCCATCGCCCGAGGGAGTCTGGAGGGACAAGGGGGCGGGGGAGTCATGAGCACCACCACCACCATTTCCACGACTACAGGCTCTCATGCAGGTTTACTGGATTTAACCGCATTTGTCAAAGCCTCCGCTGCGATTAATGGGGAAATCGTCCTGGATAATCTGCTCAAAAAGCTGATGAAAATTTTAATGGAAAATGCGGGGGCAGAAACCATCTCCTTAATTTTAGAAACCAACAATAAACTCTATATTGAAGCCACTGGAACCACCCACGAAACGGAAGTAATGATCGGCCAGCATATCCCGGTGGAAAACAGCAGTCGCCTACCTCTGTCTATCATCAACTATGTCACCCGGACTCAGGAATCTGTGGTGATTAAAGAGGCGATCGCCGAAGAACGATTCATCCAGGATCAATATATTATCGACTATCAACCCCAATCCATCCTCTGTGCGCCCATCGTTCATCAGGGCAAACTCATCGGCCTTCTGTACTTAGAAAATAACATCACCACCGGGGCCTTTAGCCAGGACCGCTTGGAAGTCCTCAAATTGCTCTCCTCCCAAGCAGCGATTTCCATTGAAAATGCTCGCCTCTATACCAACTTACTCACCTCATCGGAAGAGTTGGAAACCAAAAATCGGGCCTTGCAAGACCTCGATGAACTCAAAGATGAATTTCTCGCCAGTACCTCCCATGAACTGTGCACTCCCCTGAATGGAATTATCGGAATTACCGAATCCATGTTAGATGGGGCCACCGGAGAACTCAGCGAGTTGCAACGCGCCAATCTCTCCCTCGTCGTCTCTAGTGGTCAAACTCTGGCGCAATTGGTCCAGGATTTGCTCGACTTTTCCAAGCTCAAGCATAAAAATATCCAACTTGACCTTAAACCCTTGGGAATGCGAGAAATTACCAATGTCGTCCTCACTATCTGTCAACCCTTGGTGGGGACCAAATCCCTGAAACTGGTGAATGCAGTGGGGAAAAATGTTCCCCTGGTGGATGCCGATGAAAACCGAGTCCAGCAGATTCTCCATAACCTAGTGGGTAATGCCATCAAATATACAGATTCCGGGACCATTGAAGTTTCGGCGATGGTGTTATCAGGACAAGAAGGACTGATGAGTGAAGACGAAGAGACAGAAACAGAGGATGGGGGATGGAGTCGTGTGAGATATCCCCGTTCCATCCTCCAAGGAAAAGTGACTCGTCCTGCGGCGAATACGGAAAACGAACATTTATATTTAGCAATTACCGTATCGGATACGGGGATTGGGATTACCCAAAGTAAGTTAAGTCAGATTTTTGAACTGTTTGAGCAAAGGGATGGGACCTCACTCCGTGCTTACGGGAGTGTGGGGTTGGGATTGTCGATCGCCAAGCAACTCGTGGAACTGCATGAGGGGAAAATCTGGGTGGAGTCTGGGGTGGGAGAAGGGTCTCGGTTTACCTTTACCCTCCCCATCTCGGCAAACCAGGTTCAGACTCCCGAAATTCCCTTGCCTGAACCCTCCGAACCCGTTGTCGAGGAAGAAGATATCCCAGCGATCGCCTTACCCATCGCCCCTGTGGAAGGGTGGCGGATCCGGAGTAATGGCGAGTTCCAAATTTTAATCGTGGATGATGAACCGATTAATTTACAAGTGCTCGTCAATCATCTGTCTTTAGAAAATTATGCGATCGCCACGGCGAGTAATGGCCCGGAAGCCTTAGCAGAACTGGAAAATGGCTTGCGACCCGATTTGATTTTGCTGGATGTGATGATGCCGAAAATGACCGGCTATGAAGTCTGTCAGCGAATTCGCGAAAAGTTCCCCGCCAATGAGTTACCTGTGGTGTTGTTAACCGCCCGAAATCAAGCCTCGGACATGATGGAAGCTTTTGGATCCGGGGCCAATGATTATCTGACCAAACCCATCTCCAAAAATGAGCTGTTGGCGCGGATTAAAATGCACATCCAACTGTCTAAAATCAACTTGGCTTATGCCCGCTTTGTACCCCGAGAGTTTATTCAGTTCCTCGGGTATGACACCATTCTGGATGTGCAATTGGGGGATCAGGTTCAGAAAGATATGACGATTCTGTTCTCGGATATTCGCTCCTTTACTACCCTCTCGGAACGGATGTCTCCTCGTGAGAATTTTAACTTTATTAATTCTTACTTGAGCCGAGTGGGTCCGGTGATTAGAAATCATCATGGGTTTATTGATAAATATATCGGCGATGCGGTGATGGCGCTTTTTCCAGATACCGCAGAAGATGCCATGCGGGCGGCGATCGAGATGCAAAAACAGGTGATGATTTATAACGTGCATCGCCAAAAGAGCGGCTATATGCCGATCGCCATTGGGATTGGATTACATACAGGCAGCTTGATGCTGGGGACCATCGGGGAAGAACAACGCATGGAAACCACGGTGATTTCTGATGCGGTGAATTTGGCCTCTCGCATGGAAGGACTGACGAAATTGTATGGGGCTGCTATCGTGATTAGCGGCCAAACTTTGATTCATTTGGATGACCCCACCAAGTACAATTATCGGTTTTTAGGCAAAGTTCAAGTCAAAGGCAAAAAAGACTCAGTGGCGGTGTTTGAAGTGCTAGATTGCTATCCTCAAAGTTTGATTGATACGAAGCTAGGCTCTCGGACTAAATTCGAGCGAGGGATTGTTTTATATCAAGGGGAAAAATTTGCTGAAGCCCATCAATTGTTTAAAAAGGTATTAGAAAATAATCCCCAAGACCAAGCGGCGCGTTTCTATGTGGAACGTTGCGAGTATTTCTTGAGACATGGCATCTCGAAAGTCTGGGAAGGGTTAGATCCGCTGAATGTCAATGAGAAATTATAATCTCGCTTGTTACTGGACCAGCCCGGATTTTTGCAGATGACCTTGTAGAGTGTGCCAGACAGGGGGATGGAAAGGCTCAGTTCTGGGGACGTTGGTTTAAGACGAAGTGCGAGGGGACAAGAAACCCGGTTTCTCGCCCGGGTGTATTACGGATTGCTCCAGATTGTGTGAAGAAAGCCGGTTTCTAACCTTTGTGGTAGGAGTTCGGCCATTTTGGGGGAGGTAACCCACCCTACTTCAAGTTACGGGGAGAATATTCCCTTTGAGTTAGCCGATTGGGGCGAGTGATTTTATCTTGTTAGGGTTAAGGATTTCCATTTTTGGTACAATAAAGATAGAGTTCCGTAAGCGGGGTTAATTTGTGGGCGGAGACTGTGCCACATTTCGTCCTGTCCTCAGTTAAGAATCGAGGTGCGATCGCCTCAGCCGAGATCATAAGGGGGCGTGAGAAACCAATGGATTAACGGTACTGGAGTCAAGGTTATCCCTGGTGTAGGAGGATCGGAGCGCTCTCCAGGAGGAGTGTGAACGCAACGGGACAATCCATTGTCGAAACTGTCACTCTATTCCTCCTATTTTGGATGTAAACAAGGGCAAAATTAAGGGAGTTGGATTGAGGAGGACTGCAAAGCGTGGCGACTGCACCGAAAGGTGTAAAAGCCTTCCCTGAATCGAGTGGCTTCATCCCCGGGAGGAAGCCTAAAAAGAATCAGTGAATTTTTGCCGAGGTTTTCCTAAATTAGAGTATTTCCAGGTCCTAACCCAAGGCAGATGAAAAATCCTGACCTTGGGAGAGATAATCAGAAATAGCAACTTAAGTAACAGTAAAAAAGTCGAGGAAGAAAAGAGGGTGTTTAACCTATCCCAGGAGATGATTGAGATGATGAATACTAAACTGATGAATACCAAACTGTTGAGTCTATTATTTGCCCTACCCATTCTCGTTACGACGGGCAGCAATACCTTTGCTAGAGATGAAATGTTAAAGTCTCCTGACCCTGAACTATTTTTAGGGCAGCAACCAAATGCTCTGGTGACGCAGGACGAGCCTAGGTCGATGGAATTATTGGTGGCCGCTAGGGGTGAACAACCGGGAAAATGTGAGTTATTAGGGATTTGTAAATAAGCTGGGAGTCACGGGATTCCGGTTGATTCACCAAGGAACAATTCATCGCTTCATCAGGAAGGTTAGAACTTGAGCAGAAACCTCGGGAAAGGGGATAAACAGGGGCGATCGCATCCTGAATAAATGTTCTCCGGACTAGGGCAAAATGGCGGCGGTTTTCCAGATGCTTTAAACCCGGAAAACAAACAGTGAGGGTTGAGTGCGCCGTCCGGGGTGTAGACAAGACAAGCTCATCCCGTTTAAATTGAGCTCAGAGCAATAAAAGCATGATGGTCTCTAGCGATCGAAACATTGACGGGACCTCTATCAAAAGGGTTGCACGACTGCTCTTTTGAGGAAATAAAAGGCGAGTTGTGGCGTGGAAGAAAGTCTCTACAGCTTGCATCCCAGAGGCAAAGAACTGAACCTGAATACCTGAAACTGGGACTCACCGTGGCCAACGGAGAGTGAGCAGAGGGGAAACCCCCCAGAACATAGGTTGAAGATTTAAACCATCACATCAGAAACCGGGATGTCAGGTCAAGACTGGTGACGAATGGGTAGAGATTTTATGAGGAAACCCGGTGGTCTTGCCACTATACCGATACCCTAGGGGGGTTAGTTTCTGCCCGGGAGTACGGGGACGTAACTGGGGTAGGGACGGACTTCCTTGCTGAAAAACCCTGATGGGAAAAAAACCCATTTGCTGTTAATGTTAGAAGTGTTGACGGTTTCGGTTTTTCTTTCAGGGGATTAGTGGCTTCTACCCAGTTCAAAAACCAAGGGCAAGGGTGATGGAAATTAATTTGAGAAAATTTTATCAAGCGTGTAACCCCAGTAAGACGCTATCCATTGGAAATCCGGAGGATAGACCGTATTATATTGATTTTTCCGGGGTCCGAGGGGGTAAAATAATTGAGGAGTTGGGCAGAACCATTACCCGATTGTCTCCGGATATTCCCACTTGTCAGTTATTTACGGGACATATTGGCTGTGGGAAATCCACGGAGTTGTTGCGGTTAAAGTCTCAATTGGAAGAGGCAGAATTTCATGTGGTGTATTTTGAATCTTCTCGGGACTTGGAAATGGCCGATGTGGATATTTCCGATATTTTGCTTGCGATCGCCAGACAGGTGACGGAAAATCTCGCCGTCAGTGGAATTCCTCTGACCTCTAGCTATTTTACTAAGCTGTTTAAAGAAATTACTGAGGTCTGGCAAGCGCCCATTGATATTGATCCCACGGCGGATTTAGCGATTTCTATCGCTCAAATTACCAGCCAAGCGAAAGAAAGTCCTAAACTGCGAACGCAATTACGGCAATATTTAGAACCCCGTACCAGTGGGATTTTACAATCGATTAATGAGGATATTCTCACCGCTGCAACTCAGGAGTTGCAACGTCGGGACAAACGGGGGTTAGTGGTGATTGTGGATAACCTCGATCGTGTGGATAATCGACCGTTACCTTCTGGGCGATCGCAAACGGAATACCTATTTGTCGATCGCGGTGAACAACTTCGCAAGCTCAAATGTCATTTAGTTTATACGATTCCCCTCTCTTTAATGTTTTCCCATGAATCTGAATCGCTCAAAAGTCGATTGGGGGCGGGGGTGGCCCCGAAAGTGCTGCCAATGGTGCCGGTGCGATCGCGCGATGGGGAAGACTTTATCGAAGGGTTAGAGTTACTCCGGCAAATGGTCCTGGCCCGGGCATTTCCTGAACTGACACCCTCAGAACGGCTAGACTTCATTACCCAAGTCTTTGATAGTGCGGAAACCTTAGACCGCTTGTGCCGGATTAGTGGCGGCCATGTGCGAAATTTATTGGGGTTGATTTATCGGTGTTTACAACAAGAAGACCCGCCTTTTGGTCGAGAAACGATTGAAACTGTCATTTCGGAACGGCGGAACGACTTGATACTGGCGATCGCCCCGACGGATTGGGAACTGCTTAATCAAGTGCATGAGACCAAAAATGTTAGAGGCGAGGCCGCCTATCAACATTTATTGCGAAGTATGTTCGTGTTTGAATACCGCGATCGCGACTCCGGTCGTTGGTTTGATATTAACCCCATTTTGGCAGAAGCCCAATCCAAAAAGGAAGCCCTCTCTTCGTCTTTTACCCTGCCTAAAATCCCGAGTCGAGTACCCAAAACCCACGATGACGGTTGAACCATGATGAATCTACAGTATGACGACGCCGAAGTCAGGCGCAATCAACAATCTTTAAAGGTTTTACATCGGGCCATTTCCTTTTCTCAAG
>NZ_JAFLQW010000349.1 GCF_017313335.1 Phormidium pseudopriestleyi FRX01
AATTCCTTAAAGGAGTGGGAGCATCTTGCTCCCTTATCACAGTAGGGAGCAAGATGCTCCCACTCCTCAAGTCTATGGTTAGACTGCTGCAAAACGGGCTATAGAAGCGGGGATTGCCGCTACAACTGATGTCAGTCATGCCGATCGCCATCCCTACAGGTGATTCGGATCAATGTTCCCTGTTTTTAAGTTATCAAAACACAGGTTAATTATATTAAATGTTAAAAGAGTGTACTAGGCTACCTACGATGAGTGAGTAGAGGGCTTACAATCGGACTGATCAGAGCCAGCATTGGTTACTTTTGCGTTTGGAGTGATTGAATTCACAACTAAACGGTGATGGGTGACAACCCTCATGGGACAAATTGGATGGATGCTGGAACAAATAGCGTGCTGCACTCTTCAGTGCGTGTTTATTATCAAGTCCTGATTCAGATATTTTTTGAGGTGAACCTATGACGTCCTCTCACGCCATCCGGCACCCTATCGTATTTCAGCCGCAAACCTGTTTAGATGAGGCAACCCTTGCTACCATCGAACAAGCCATTGCTCAGTGCGATCGCCCGACGTTATTCGCCATTGACATGAGTCAGGTGGAACTTATTGACAGTCCTGGATTATTTACCCTGGTTTCGGCTCTGAGAACCGCTAGAGAACATGGATCTCGCCTCACCATCTACAATCTCAAAAGCCCGGTTCGGGTTATTTTTGAAATTACTCAGCTCGATCGCATTTTTGAGATTTTTGACACCCAGGAAGCAGCGATCGCGGCGATCGCGCCAGAGTTGTCCTCCTCTAGTCCCAATTCTGACCTCGCTGCTGCTTAACTCGTTCTGCTTATAACTATCTGGGTGTAATCTAAAATCAATCATTTTTAGACGAGCGGGTAATTTTTCCCTCTCAATTTGCTCTCGCCTCCACCTAATTATCACCTAAATAACCTCACTTCTGAATGGGAACAATAGTGAGGTCATAAATGGGCTGTCTGGTCAAGCAGTACCAATGACAGGTGAACAAATCTGGGTCTTGAACGCCCAAACTGGCTAGGGCGGGAATGCTGGGAAAGGGCCAGAGGCGATCAAACCATAGACCCTGCTCATCCCATCCAAACTGAATTAAATAAGTCGCCGGGGGCGCTCCTACCCACTGGAGTAGCTTTCGTCCCAAGGCATAAAGGGGTTGTCGCCAACGGTCGGGCAGATGCACCGGCTGGATGTACGGGGTCATCTCTTCACGGCCTTGTTGTTTCTCGTCTGCCAGTCCGATCGCCTCGCCATAAATCGGCCCTTTTGCCGTCAGCACCACCGGCAGCCACAGGTTACCCTTTCCCGTTGCCACCTGCCACCGTTCGTCGATCGCGCAGCGCAACGCTTCTACATCCTGACAAGCGCTATAGAGGGGCGGTAGCTCCCCGATTACCGAGTCGGGGATATTGAGGGTCAAGGGACAAAACAGCACCTCACTATCCGGTGTAGGCAAGGTTTTTAAGTGAGAAATTGAAACAACCTTTACCTCACAATCCGGGTGGGTTTGCGCGATCGCCCCTTTGAGGGCTTCTACCATCCGGGCGATCGCCTGCGCGTCAGCACCGGGGAACCCCATTGCTGACTCCTCATCCTCGACAATAATCCAGACCTGATTAGGCATTACCCAAAGACGGTAAACTGATATCGCCACCATCGCCACCAGAAATGCTAGGCAACTCCAGATGTCCGTTCTTGCGCTTACTTCTAACTGCCAAACGATAGCTGACACTTTGGAGTTCGGCATGGAGTTGACGGTTTTCCCGTTGCAGGCGTTCCACCTTGTCTTTGACCTCTTCCATGCGATCGGCGAACTTCTGCCGATAAATTTCCGGTAATTCCTGGACCACCTGTTCCAACATCCGGGCGCGATCGGTCAATTCCTGAACCGTTTGGCGCAGATGATAAACCTCCCCATCTTTTTGAGTCATCTGCTCTTGGTAAAAGCTGACTTGCTCCTCCACCCCTTGCAGTTGTTCGCGCAAGGACCGCATTTGAGCCAGGTATTCCTCGGGGACATCTTGAGACGACGGTAGCAGGGTGTTATTGCCCTTGACTAACCGAAATAGCTCTTGGGAGAGTTGTTCAACAAGCTGGTCCCGCATCTGCAACTCTTCGCGCAGTTGAGATACTTCCGCCTGTAGGGAATATAGGTTTGGGGTTTCTGATTGGCTCACGATCGTTCGCAGCTCCTTAATTAACTAAATATCGGTTTATGTAATGGTTAGCGGAAGCGGGGGCGATCGTCATCTTCCCCCAATTCGGTGTTCTGTGTTAATTTACCATTTCACTTCGAGATTGGCACTAATTTTAAACATTCTGTTAAGAAACTTCAGCATTTCATCAGAACTCCGGTGGCTCCATGCCCCTACCAAGCCCGAGGCCCTAACCCCAAATCCCTAGTCTGGGGGGACAACCCAGGTTAGAAACCCGGTTTCGGGTCCCGGGGACCTCAAATGGCTGATGTCCATAAATCTTAACAAAAATTTTACCCGAGCTTGACTGATTGATTAGGTATAGTTATGATTGTAGCTATTGCTCTGAAGCAAAAAAAAGTTAAAATAGCTCTTAAGCCGGAAACAGAAACAGCAGCAGTCCAGTTGTCTAGCACGGGTCATCACCGACTGGGTGAGTAAAATTGCCCGATAATCGCCGGGTTTAAAAGGATGTAAACAATGCTGAATATGGGATGATCACCTCTAAGGGGAATTATCAATACCCTGCTCAGTTTTTCATCCTCTTGAAAACCATTATTTCCTTCCCCACCAATCCCACGGATTTTCCGAGGTTTAGGTAAAACTAAGGGGGAGCCAAAATAAGGCCCGGTGATGAATTCGGTAAAAACTCTGTGTTAGAGATCACTGCGGCTACCACCAACTTGTAAGATACTGAGATAGGGAGCAACCTACCGGGGTGTCAAAATGCTTAGAACAGTCAACAAAGAACTCAAGAGTGAAAGTTTGGAACTCCTGCGGGAATACCAAACCTCTTCCACGACCGATCTGCGGAATCAAATTGTCCAACTCAATGTAGGGCTAGTTCGTAAAGAAGTCCATCACTGGATGCAACAGTGCACGGAAACTTATGACGACCTCTTGCAAGTGGGATGCTTGGGGTTGATTCGGGCGATCGAACGGTTTGATATGTCGAAGGGACACGCATTCAGTTCCTTTGCGGTTCCCTACATTCGTGGGGAAATTCAACATTATCTGCGGGATAAAAGTCCATCAGTCCGGATTCCGCGCCATTGGTTAACCCTGCAACGACAGGCAACCAAGGAAATCCAGAAACTGCAACAAAGTCTCAATCGCCATCCCTCCGATGTGGAAGTGGCATCTGCCTTAAAAATTTCTGTCCCCGAATGGCAAGAAATCAAACTCGCCTGCCGCAACCGAGCTCCCCTGAGTTTGGATGCTCCAGTCCAGGATGATGATGAAGGCGCAGCATCCCTGGGAGAATTAATGCCGGATGCGGGGTATCGCAGTTTCCAGTTAGCGCAGGAAGACCAAATTCGCCTACAATTGGCCCTGGGCAAACTAGAGGATGGGACTCGCAAGGTTTTAGAGTTCGTATTCCTGTACGATTTGACCCAGAAAGAAACAGCGGAACGGATGGGGATTAGTTCGGTAACCGTTTCTCGTCGGGTGAAGAAAGGTCTAACTTCTCTCAAAAAAATGATGGGAGGAGCCGAATAGCTCAAAAACTGCTTATTTTGTTGAGAAATATAAAATAATAAATAAAAGTAGTGTGAAGCTCGATCGCCTCTGCAGAGGCGATCGCGCTTTGTCTGTTGGAGTTCGGCATCGGGGGGATAATGGGGCTCAGAATAACTGCGGCATGGGGATAATTTGATCAGATAAACCGCCATTTATTGAGCCAATCCTAACATCTCTTTAGGCATTACCGCATCCTGGAGATTGGCACCGATTAAGTTAATATTGGAGACATTAGCAGCAGTTAAGTCAGCATCGGTGAGATTGGCAAAGGAGAGATTGGCATCGGTGAGATTGACCCCTTCAAGATTGGTTCGGGTTAAGGTGGCGCTGTTGATAAAGGCCCCCCGAAGATTGGCATTTTGTAAATTCGCGCCGGTTAAATCGGCACCTTCGAGGTTGACATCTTGGAGATTGGCACCGGAAAGGTCCGCATTGCGCAAATCGGCACCAATCAGATGTGCACCACTTAAGTCAGCGCCAGCGAGGTTACAAGCGGCACAGAGATTGGTTTCGATTAATTTGTTGATGTGGGTGGGATTTTGGGCAAAGGCAGGGGAGGCACAGAGTAGGGTGATTGAAACCGCAGTAATTTTTAAAAGGGTGGATTTCATGGGAGTTTTCTCCTTGAATACTATATTTATATTTTCGGTGATTTGGGGACATTACGCTGCGATCGCTAACCCCCAATGGGAGTGAGATATTGTCAACATTTAGGCGATCGGCGTCCTTGCGAAAAATCCCCACTCTGGTATAATTAGCAAAGATATTTCGCGGTTTATGGGAATTAAGGCTAGGTGGATGAGGTGTTTCACCCCTCACTTAGCCAGAAATTAGGGTAAATTGAGGGGGATCAGGTATAATTAGCGGGAAAACTGCGATTTATGTAGAACACATGAGTCTAATTACCCCGGATGAATCGGAGAAAATTGCCCAGTTAATTGCTAGTTTACCGAGCGATCGCCTGTTAGAACAGTGTCAAACCCCGCAACAACAGGCAGAATGGCATAACGCCAGGACCAATCAGCAGATGATTGCCGACTGTTGGCGGGCGAAATATATGGAAAAATTCGGTGACCCCATTGCTGATGCCTGCGATCGGGGGGAAATTTCCC
>NZ_JAFLQW010000402.1 GCF_017313335.1 Phormidium pseudopriestleyi FRX01
AGAGATTAAATTTTCTTTGGTTTCTTGTGAAGTCATTCAACTGGATGGAGAGCCGGTTATTCTTTCTGTTTTGAAAGACATTACTGAACGCCAAGCCATTGAAGCTGCTTTGCGCGAAAGTGAAGAACGATTTCGGGAGATTGTCCAGACGATTGGACAGGTATTTTTCGTGCGATCGGCTACCACGGGAGAATTCATTTATATCAGTCCCTCTTATGAACAAGTATGGGGACGAAGTTCTGAAAGTTTGTATCGAGATTCTAACTCCTGGCTGGAAACCATTCATCCTGACGATTTGTCCCGAGTCAATTCCTCCTCCCCCCAAAAAGAAAAGAGCAGTTGCGAATACCGAATTATCCGTTCAAATGGGGAAATTATCTGGATTTTTTCCCAATTTAACCTTCTGGAGGATGAAGCAGGGAACCCGGATCGATTCATCGGGTTTGGGGAAGATATCACATCTCGCAAAGCGCTGGAACTAGCACTCACCGCCTCAGAACACAAGTTAAATGATATTCTCAATAGCTCGATCGCCGCGATCGTGCGAATTAGAATCTTGAGTAATCAAGACTGGGATCTGGATTATTTATCTGCCGGATCTGAAACCGTCTTTGGCTATACCCCCCAAGACTTTTTACAGGACAAATCCATTTGGATGGCTCGCATCGTTCCCGAGGATGTAGAAAGAGTTATTTTACCCTTATTTGAGCAGATTTTTCAAGAAAAAACCAGCAGTTTTGAGTATCGATTCCAGCATAAAGAGGGTAGCCTTCGCTACTTATCGGCCCGATATACATCCCGATTTGAACCCCATGAAAACTGCTGGTTTCTGACTCAGGTCACCGTGGATATTACCGATCGCAAACAGACGGAAGCAGCCCTCAAGCAGAGTGAAGAACAATATCGCCGCATCGTGGAAACGGCCAATGAGGGAATTTGGAGCATTGATGCCCAAGACTGTACAAATTTTATCAATCCCAAAATGGCTGAACTCCTGGGATATACTCCGGAAGAAATGCTGGGAAAATCTCTCCTTTATTTTATGGATGAAGTCGGAAAACAAGAGGCCCGAGAAAAAGTAGAACGGCGCAGACAAGGAATCGTCGAGCAGCATGATTTTCTATTTTACCGCAAAAATGGCTCACCCCTTTGGACCCTGCTCTCGGCGACGCCAATTTTTAATGAAGCCGGAGAGTATGTGGGGAGTTTGGCAATGGTGACGGATATCAGCACCCGCAAACAAGCTGAACAGGCCCTAGCGCGAAAAACCCAACAGGAAAACCTCTTAAATCAGGTCATTCAAGCCATCCATCAATCCCTCGATTTAAGTACCATTTTCTCCACTGCCACCACGGGGATTGCCAAACTGGTGGACTTTGAGCGCGCTTCTATCGTGCATTATCTCCCTCAACAGGGAGTCTGGACTCATTTATATTCCTATAATAAATACTCGGAATTACCCGAAGAAGTCGCTGAAGATATCCCTGATGAAGGCAATCCCTTTGCCGCACAACTCAAACAACTGCAAGTGGTGGTGGTGAATACCCGTACCATTGACGACCCAATTAATGAAGAATTGGCCCGCGATCGCCAAGGAGCGTGGCTATTAGTTCCCCTCGCAGTGAACGGCACGATCTGGGGTTCCCTGAGTTTATGGAGTCCAAAATACCTCCCTTGGCAGGAGGAAGAAATCCAACTCGCTCGTCGAGTCGTTGAACCCTTGGGTATCGCGATTCATCAAGCGAATCTCTATCAGGAAAGCCAAGAAGCTCAGGCGGCTTTCCGAGACAGTGAATCGCGATTACGGTTAGCCCTAGAAGTTGCCAATACCATTGCTTGGGAACGAGACCTCAAAACCAATCAGATTATCTTCTCGGCTACAAAGGTTGATTCGGTTCCTCAAGTGATGTCTTACGCCGAATACCTCGCCCTGGTGCATCCCGAAGATCGAGAAGAATTGCAGGGTTTACATGAAGAAGCAATTCGCTATGGGGGAGGGTTTAAAACAGAATATCGAATTAGTTTTCCCCCGAGGGATCTAGGATGGCGGTGGATTCAGGTTCATGCTCAGGTAGTCACTGATGTCACTGGAATCTCGAAGCGCATGATCGGAATGTCCATTGATATGACCGATCGCAAGCAGTCTGAAGACATTTTAAAAATTACTTTAAATCGGCTGCAAAACCTAGCCAGGGCTGTACCGGGCAATATTTATTCTCTGGTTAAACATCCCGATGAATCTCTGGAATTTGAATATATTAATCAGGCGATTGAAGAAATCTTAGAAATTCCCTTAAAGCAAATATTTCAAAACGTGGAAGCTGCTATTATCGACCTAATTCATCCCGAAGATAAAGCCGGATATTTTGAGGCGGCACAATCCTCCCGCGAAACCTTGAAAGTGTTTAAACATGAATGGCGAATTATTACGCCTTCGGGGAAACTGAAATGGCTGCAAGGGAACTCGCAACCGGAGCAACGAGAAAATGGGGATATAGTCTGGCATGGCATTATTTTAGATGTGAGCGATCGCAAATTAGTCGAGGAAAAACTCCGCCATAGTCAAAATGCCTTACTCGAAGCTCAACGCATCGCTCATTTGGGAAACTGGTCCTTGAATCTGCTCACTCAAAAGCTAGTCTGGTCTGAAGAAACCTTTCGGATTCTCGGATTTGAATCCGAACCCATCGAACCCACTTATCCAGAATTCTTACAGCGAATTCACCCGGAGGATTTACCCCAATTTCCCAGGAATTTTCACGACCTGCTGGCCCAAGAGTACCCCTTTGAATATGAATTTCGGGTTCTTTTACCCGATGGCACTGTCCGCTATATCCTCGGCAAAGGACAGCCGGTTTTCAATGAGTCCGGAGAAAGAGTCGAACTATTTGGCACATTCCAAGACATCACCGCTGCTAAACTGGCGGAGCTGGAATTACGCGAAAGTGAAGAAACATTCCGACAACTTGCTGAAAATATTCGAGAAGTTTTCTTTATCCTGACCCAATCCGGCGAGATGATTTATATCAGTCCGGCTTATGAAGAAATTTGGGGGAGGACTTGCCAGAGTTTATATCAAAATCCTCGGGATTGGTTAGAATCGGTTCACCCGGAGGAGCGTGAGCATATCAGCCGAAGGTTAATGCACCAAATTAGGGAAGGAAACGATTTCGATGAAATCTACCGCATCGTGCAAACCCAGGGAGAAATTCGCTGGATTCGGGCGCGGTCCTTTCCCATCCAAAATCCGTCTGGAGAATCCTACCGATTTGTCGGAATTGCCGAAGATATCACCGATCGCAAACAGGCAGAAGAAGCGGTACAGCAGAGCGAATCTATCCTACGGAGCTTCTTTAACAGTGCCTCGATGCTGATGGGAATTGTGGAACTTTATCCCGAGGATATTCGGCATTTGACCGACAATCTAACCTCTGCCCAATTTTTTGGGACAACCACCGCAGCGATGAAAAATCGCTGCGCCACCGAGATGGGTGTTCCCAAAGCGGCCCTGGAGATGTGGTTGAGTCACTACCGCGCGGCACAAGACACCGGAATGCCCGTAAAATTTGAGTACAAACATCTAACCCCTGGAGGTGAAAAATGGTTAGCTGCCAGCGTTTGTCCAATTTTCGGAATCACGAGCGATCGCCCCAGATTTTCCTATATTGTCGAAGACATCAGCGATCGCAAACAAGCTGAATTCGCCCTCCAAGAACGGGAAAGGATTCTCAGAAACCTGGGGGACAATCTCGATAAAGGGCTAATTTATCAGTTGGTCCGCGAACCCGATGGACGGTATCATTATGCTTATATCAGTGCGGGAATTAAACGGTTAATCGGACTGGAACCCGAGGCAATTATGGCGGACTCCAGCTTATTGCATAACCGAATTGTTCCCGAAGACCAAGCATTGAATGCCCAGTTGACGGAAGAATCCTTTCAAAATTTGTCTCCGTTCCAAATGCAGATGAGGAAGTACAACCAGGACGGTAAAATTCAGTGGTCCCAACTACGTTCAGTGCCGCGTCTTCTGGAGGATGGCCGGACCATTTGGGATGGCATTGAAATGGATATCACCGAACTCAAGCAGATCGAAGAGGAACTGCAACAAGCTAAGGAAAAAGCGGAAGCTGCCAACCAAGCAAAAAGCGAGTTTTTGGCCAATATGAGTCACGAAATTCGGACCCCGATGAATGCTATCTTAGGATTTTGTGAATTGCTCAAAGGAATGAGCGATGAGCCACAACAGCAGTCCTATCTTCAGACCATTGCCACGAGCGGCCAAACCTTGTTAGCACTAATTAACGATATTCTGGATCTGTCTAAAATTGAGTCAGGGAAGCTGGATTTGAACTATGAACCCGTATTAATTCGAGCTTTAGTGCGGGATATTCAGCAGATTTTTGTTCAGAAGGCAGAAGCCAAGGGTCTGGGGATATTTATTGAAATTAGCGATTCTGTTCCGGATGGGATTGTCTTTGATGAAGTTCGCTTGCGGCAAATCCTCTTTAATGTGGTGGGTAATGCCCTTAAATTTACAGAACAGGGGTCCGTGACGATTCATTTGAATACTAATTTGTCCAGGTCCCGCGACCCGTTCCACCTGTGTTTAGAGTTGGCAGTATCTGATACAGGAATCGGGATAGCATCCAGTCGCCAAGAGCAGATTTTTGAGGCGTTTATCCAAAACGATGGGACAACAACTCGGAAGTATGGCGGCACAGGGTTGGGGTTAGCCATTACCAAACGACTCACAGAAATGCTGGGAGGAACGATTGACTTAAGGAGTGAACTCCATCGCGGCAGTACCTTGACCTTTGTCTTTCCCGAGGTAGAAATTGCCAGGACCGAGATTGGAAAGATCGAGTATTCGCTTGTAGATGAAAATTTAGAGCAGTTCCAACCGGGGACGATTTTAATTGTGGATGATGTCCCGTCGAATTTGGAGTTAATTGCGGGCTATTTTGGCAAAACAAAGCACCAACTGCTGTTTGCTCGGGATGGCCGCGAAGCCATCGAACAGGCGATCGCCTCCCAACCTGATATGATTTTACTGGATTTGTGGATGCCTGAGTTCAACGGCATTGAAGTGGCGCAATTTCTCAAGAACAACCCAGAAACCCAGTTGATTCCAATTGTGGTAATCACCGCTTCTTCGCGACTCAGTGATGAAGCCCTCGTCCAATCGGTATGCGAGGGGTTTCTCCGCAAACCACTGATGCGATCGCAACTGGTTTCCCTGTTAAAAACTATTTTACCCCGGGAAGAACGGGAAACAGCCCTGATGCTTTCTTCCCCAATTCAGCCAATTTTGGAAGC
>NZ_JAFLQW010000647.1 GCF_017313335.1 Phormidium pseudopriestleyi FRX01
GTAGGGGCGCATTGCGCCCCTACGTGAAATCACGATTTTTCGTCATTAAATTTACCACCTTGACAGGGCTAGAATTTCTAACCCTATTGATAGCAGACAGAAGAAAAAACTGATGTTTTCTTCTGTCTGCTTCTGATTCTTTTCGATACATAAAGCTTAGTAGAGGTACATACTACCATTGAGATCAATTCTCATGTTGCTGATGTCCGAGTCTAAGTTGTTCGCTTCATCGAGATAAATCCGAATCTGTCCCGGGGCAATAATTTCGGGTCGGGCCTGAATTAGCCCCCCATCGGGTCGCTCAAATGTGACGGTTAAGGGAATTTGCAGATTCATCAGCATGGCTTCATCGCCCCCGACGAGGGTGCGATCGCGCGTCTCACCGATCGCCTCGTAGGTAATCGAAGTATTCGTGCGATTGATGATTTCCACCGCAACGGGTGCATTTCCCGGCAGCACATAAGCTACAGGCATTTGCACGTTCTGGGGTAGGGGCATCGGTTGTGCCTGAGCCTGTAATTCGTTCTGTTCAGTGGGAGTATTCTGAGCAATGCCAGCGACGGGAAAGGCGACGGCTCCGAGCAAGAGGCTACTAAAAACTGCCCCTAATAATCCCGGATTTTTGCTATTGAATAAAGTCGTAAACTTCATAAAAAACCTCCAAAGTTAATTGATTAAAAAATAAAGTCTTTAAAAAGGGTGCGATCAATCGCATGAAAACTGAGTGGCGAGTTCCTTGAAATGACCCTCGGTTCATCCTGATGGGATGGGGTGCAATTCCCCGACTGCCTCACCGGATTGAATAAATAGGACAAGAAACCGGGTTTATGGACCTTTTTTTGCTGCTCGATCCGCACCAATTCAGTGAAGAAACCCAGTTCTTTCCCCTAATCCTGCAACGATGTCCTAGAGGGAGAGCAGGCCATGCCATTTTCTATGCTCGGTAAATGGCCTCACTCCCTCTCAACCTGCTCACTAGGGGTAATTAACCCGCTAACATACTGCGAAGCATCCAGGCATTTTTCTCATGAATTTGCATCCGTTTGGTCAGCAAATCTAAGGTAGGTTGATCATTGGCTTTCTCTAGGAGAGGCAGCATTTCCCGGGAGGTGCGGACCACGGTTTCTTGCCCTTGGACTAACAAGCGAATCATTTCTTCCGCATCGGGAATACCCTCATGTTCTTGAATCGAAGTCAGGCTAGAAAACTTCCCATAAGTAGCAGGAGCGGGAAATCCCAAAGCCCGAATCCGCTCTGCAATTTCATCTACCGCTAAGGCTAATTCTTGGTACTGCCCCTCAAACATCAGATGCAAGGTACTAAATAGGGGTCCGGTGACGTTCCAGTGAAAATTATGAGTTTTCAGATAAAGGGTATAGCTATCGGCCAACACGCGGGATAACCCTTGAGCAATTTCTTCTCGGGTGCTTTCGTCAATCCCAATATTAACGCTCATTGGATTTTGGGTTTGGGCAGACATTCCTAGGGTAGCTGTCATTCTTAATTCCTCTAATGATTAGACTGATTGACTGAGTTTTTGAAAAGTTTCAGAGTTATAGATATGGGGGAAACGACTGTTCCCTAGTTGCGACTTAAATCATGCCTGGACCTTTTCCACGGCGATCGCCTTCCATCGTCAGCTTGCCGTCCTCGTCATTGTGATGGACTTCGTAAGATTCGCGAGCGCGTTCCGCTTTGAGGGCTGCTTCTTTTTCACGCAAGTCACCCGGCTCATCCACATACATTTCAGGCTCGATCGCATAGTTATTCACCAAACCTTCTTGGTCTACGGTAAAGCCATCCCGGGTATGATCCGGATTTTCATTGGGGTCATCGGCGCTAGAGGGAGCTTTCATAAACTTGTCACCCTCACGCTCTTGCCGCGCTGCCACCTCTGCCGGAACGATGTTGCGATCGTAATGAACTGGACCTTTTACAGGTTCTGTGGCCTTCTTGTTAACGTTTTCTTGGTTATCCATTTTTTGTTTATCCATGAGTCTTTCCTCACTGTTTTTATTGAGTCTCTTTTATCTTATCCCGTGAACCCCACATAATTACACTATCTATAGGAGTAAGTTTCCCTCTACACCTATAGATAGAGAGATTCAACAAATCCTCTCCCTGTCTACATTTAGAGGACCTCAGTTGTAAAATCCACCGGGTCATAGACCCCAGAATTAACCGATTCAATTTTGGACAGGTCCTTTTTTAACGGGGATGGGTATGTTCATCCCCTACAGCAATGGCATTTTCCGTGGGAACGATGCGAGATCCATATCGGTTGGCATAAACCTGGGTAAACTCGGCCCCAAAAAATAAAATTTGCGCCGAAAAGTTAACCCACAACAATAAAACGACTAAAGAACCCGCTGCACCGTAGGTCGAACCAATCGTACTATTCCCTAAGTACAAGCCAATTAAAGTTTTACCGATGACAAAGAGTAAGGCTGTCACGATCGCCCCTAGCCAGACATCAGACCAAGCAATTTTGACATCCGGTAAAACTTTATAAATCATGGCAAATAAAACCGTAATCACTCCAAAGGAAATGAAGAAATCTAACACTTGCCACAGGCCCATCAGCATATCCGGGACCAGATGGCTAAAATAGTTTCCAAATGCAGCTAAGGCGGCACTGAGAATGAGGGAAACTAGCAGTAAAAACCCGATGGTGAGAATCATGGCAAAGGATAAAAAGCGGTCTTGGATAATTCCTTTTATCCCCCGTCCCGGTTTGGGTTTGACGTTCCATATAGTATTGAGAGAACCCTGGAGTTGGCTAAAGAGTCCCGTCGCCCCAAATAGAAGGACACCCAGACTAAGCAGGGTTGCCCAAATGCCTGACCCCGTTTCCCGGGTATTCTCAATCATAGTTTCGATGATTTGTGCGCTCTCGGTGCCGATAGTCCCTTGCAGTTGTCGGACAATTTCACCTTGGGCGGCGTCTTGACCAAAGACGACTCCGGCCACGGCGATCGCAATAATTAAGATCGGCGCTAAGGAGAAAATGGTATAATAGGATAAAGCGGCAGCCAATCGCCCTGCATTATCTTTCTGCCATCCTGAAAATGCCAGTTTTAACAGCCTAAACAGTTGCTTAAATTTTACCATTTTTGTTCCTTATTTTTGTTGGAATTTCTTCAATGGGTTGTTTAATTTAAGGGATTTTTTTGGGAAAAGCCCTTTTTTAAAATGGGGTAGTTTTCGGGTAAATTGCCCTCATTTGCCCGGGTTGAGTCAAGGTGGGGTAGGCTTCTATTAAAATAGGGCTTAGATAGCTCACTCGCTAACTAAACCCTGTTAATCAATCCCGAAAATTTACCGATTTATCGAGGTTGGGAATGGGGAATCGGGAGACCTAAACCCTGCCCACAGTGATCAGTTGACTGTCCGATTTCTCCCTCCTGGGACGGAGAAAAATTTACGAATTTAGCTAGACAGACGGGAATCCCTCGCGCTTTACAGATCGAAGGTTAGTGTGGGATGAAAGGCGCGGTGAGATGAGGATTCCACTCGCTTACAACCTCCCACGCCGTAGGCGTTGAGCCGTGAGCGTGTGGATGACGAGACGAACGACTCTTTATTGTTTTCAAAAGCACTACCCCACTAAAGCAAATATAATGAGGGAATTCTTTTTTGAACTAAATAAAGTTCA
>NZ_JAFLQW010000115.1 GCF_017313335.1 Phormidium pseudopriestleyi FRX01
CCTAAAGTGGTGCGATCGCCCGTTACCACAATGGCATTGGATTTAACGTGCTTGACGACCTTCCAAGCAAACAGAAGTTCCGCGAGTTGCTCTTCCGTGGGCTGTTTTTCCGTGACCACTTTCCACTCGGTCGGTTCCGCGATCGCATCGTCGGACTCTTGTACCAAAAATCCTCCGGCGATCGCCTTAATCGTCTTTTTCGGGCCAGTTTGTAAATCCGCTAAGGTTAAAATTCGCAGCTTAGATTTCTTCGCCAAAATTTCTGCCGCTTCTGGTTCACAATCCGGGGCCACCACACATTCCAAAAAGGTTTTGGTCAGTTCCGTTGCCGTTGCCGCATCTAACGGACGATTGCAAGCAACAATTCCCCCAAATGCCGAGACTGAATCCGCTGCCAAAGCCTTTTGATATGCCTCAACTAGGGTACTTCCCATCGCCACCCCACAGGGATTTGTATGTTTGAGAATGGCGACTGCTGCATCTTCTCGACTGTCGGGAAATTCCGCAATAATTTGACGGGCTGCTTCTAAATCAATTAAGTTGTTGTAACTTAACTCTTTCCCTTGCAGTTTATTTGCCCCCGTCCATCCCGTTGCCGTAGTTCCCACTTGATACCAAGCTGCACCTTGATGGGGATTTTCCCCGTACCGCAGGGATTGAATTTGATGTCCGCTGATGCTAAATGTATCCGGAAGGGTGGGATGTTCTGCCTCGGCATTTCCTGCGGCATCCAGATAAGTGGCGATCGCCCGGTCGTATGACGCCGTATGCCAAAATGCTGTCCTCGCACAAGACAGCCGAAACTCGGCAGATGCTTTCCCGTTACTCCGCAATTCTTTTAAGTAACTGTCATACTGCCCCGGATTACATAATACCGTCAGATGGGCGTGATTTTTCGCTGATGCCCGGAGGAGAGTGGGACCGCCAATGTCGATATTTTCGATCGCCTCGGCAAAGGTTACCCCCTCCTTGGCGATCGTTTGTTCAAAGGGGTAAAGATTAACCACCACTAAATCAATCGGACGAATGTCGTTAGTTTCTAAATCTGCCCGGTCCTCGGGGAGGTCCCGTCTTGCTAAAATACCCCCATGAATCCGGGGATGCAGGGTTTTGACCCGACCCCCTAAAATTTCTGGGGACCCGGTATAGTCGGAAACTTTGGTCACCGGCAAACCGGCTGCTTTGAGGGCTGTTGCGGTGCCGCCACTGCTGATGAGGTCAAAGCCGAATTCCTCAACTAAGTGGCGGGCGAGGTCAATTAACCCGGTTTTGTCAGATGTGCTCAACAGTGCCAGACGCGCCATGATGTATCATCCTTTGAGAGTGTGGAATTTGATCTCTACTAGGATAATCCTTCCTTGGATATTTCTGTAAAATTTTTGTCTTGTTTTTCAGTTTTGGGGTTTTTTTAAGGGGGAGAGATGGATGGGCTCCGGTTCCCCTGGATTGTGAGATGAACCGGGAAGGTGAGAGCTTCCTGGGGTTGGCGACAACCGACTGTGGGGGTTGTCGCAACAGGGCGATCAATTGCCCTTACTTTTTGACTTCTTGGTAAGCTTTGAATGCTTGCCAGAGGAAAATACCCGCTACGACTAGGGTAAAGGAAATTTGAGCGATTAGACCATTAGAAATTGGCAGTTCTAAAGCGAGGATCATATTCCGACGCACCTATAAAAACAACTGGGGTTTGAGGGTCTCTAGGGGGAAGGCGATCGCCTAGGGGAGACCGATGATTTATTTATAACTCAAAATGAAGGGGTTTTTATAAATTCAATCCTGTCTTTAAAATAAATAGCTCCTGTAAGTTCAACTTACAGGAGCTATTTATTGGTGGATGTACCCATGAACAGACCTAATTTATTCAATCTAGTTGGCCCTCTTTGGAGGTTCATAAATTGACTATCCTTAATGCAGCAATATTGGTTACTCAAAGAGCCGTGCTCTGGGGTTCACTGAACCCCAGAGGAACTGATTTTTTCAACTTTTACTTCACTTCCCGAGTGGTTGAGCCGATAGACCCAAAGTTGTTCCTGACTAGCAATTTTGACTTGGACAGAGGGTTGGGGTGTCAGACTGCAATCTGAGGCGATCGCCTCACAAATCGCTTCTCCCCCTACTTCCGGTTCGCTCTCCACGATTTGCAGAGCCGATTTGGGTAAACCCAACTCTGTGGATACCGCTTGCAATACTTGGTCAACAGCAACTTCCGATAAGAGTTCAACGGTTGCCGGATTTGCCTCAGCAACTTGAGGGGGAGTGCCCGGATCGCGCCAACCGATATGAAACCAATATAATAGTCCCGTCACGACGATGGCCAAGAGAATGCGATCGAAGGAGTGGACCACATCATCGACGGGTTCTTCTGGATAGGAATCTGGGGTGAGTTGTTTCACAATTAGCCTCTCGAATCGGTGAAATTGGCATAAGGGTTTTGTTGTAGATGTCAGTTGCACCCCAATTCCGCAAGGCTCCGAAAAATTGATCCTGTTCTGAGTTGCCTGTAAGTAGAGAGAGTTTATAACAATTAATTACCTTTCGTCTGGCGGTTAAATGGCTGAAACGGAATCTTTCAATTCGTTCCTGCCCTCTGCCACCATCATCTCAAGAATTTTTCTCTACTATTCCCTTGACTATTCTAACTGAAACTTTGTTTCCTAAAGCCTAGCACCGAGGCTTTAGATTCTCTCAGGGAGCATCCTGCTGGTTTTAATCGGAGGATTTATCTAAGTAAATCCTCTAGGGTCAAACTGCCACTGGCATCCTGAGCGAATTCATATTATTATCTCATCTTCTTTCATCATATTTCCTGGATTTTCCTCAATATTTATTAATGTTTACCGACTCTTCAAACTATTGCTTGAGTCATGGACAGTTTATAACCGATTCCCGCCTAATTCAGCGTCAAAATTTACAAAATCTTTAAAAAATTAGAGGAAACCCTGTGCTAATTTCTGATCCCCGACGATTACTTATAATGAATTACTCATGATTAACAGACAATTATCTGACCATTTAGCTAATTTTGGGCAGTCATGGGTGGGGAGTCAGAGGACCCCGTACCCTCTGTCAGGGAGGGTAATAAAATGGTAAAGTGAACTCCAGTAAGCTGAAGAACATCAGGTCCAGACTAATCAAGGATTCTGTCCGGAGCGATCGCAGTCGCTTCACCCACTGACCTAGGGATGGTAAGGCCAGTTTCTAAAATTAGGAGAGTTGGCATGGGATAACCCAGGCTGGGCGCCGATCTGTAGTTGAAAAGCGCGAGGGATACCCGTCCCCTCAGTCATTTTTCCTCCCCGGTCTTAAGACGCGGGGTTTCCAAATGTCCAAGGAGGCTCAAGTGACAGAAGAACAAAAACAGCAAGAAAAAACACAAACAGAATGGGCAGCGGAGAACGCAGGCGGAGCATCCAATTCCGCTGATGACGCATCCGAGGCAGCAGCCTCCAATGAATGGGGTCATCAAGGGAAAGTGCAGGACGCCCCTCGGGAAGCCTTAGAAGAGAGTGGCCCAACCGAAACAGCGGAACCCGCCGCCGCCGCGCCCGAAACCCAGCAAGCGAGTCCGGAAGAGTACATGGCGATGGAAGCCTTAGTCCAGGCTAATCAGGCTTTTACCATTCAGTTAGAAGAATTAAAAAGCCAATATGCCAGATTAGCCGCAGATTTTGACAACTTCCGCAAGCGCACCCAAAAAGAAAAGCTCGAACTCGAAGCGCAAGCCAAATGTGCCACCATCCGGGAATTGTTAACCGTCGTGGATAACTTCGAGCGAGCCAAAGAACAAATCAAACCCCAAAACGATGGGGAAATGAACCTCCATAAAAGCTACCTGAGCGTTTATAAGCAGATGGTAGAAAGCCTCAAACGTATCGGCGTCTCTGCCATGTATCCCAAGGGAGAAGAGTTCGACCCGAACTTCCATGAAGCCGTGATGCGGGAACCGACTCGGGAGTATGGTGAAGGCATCGTCACCGATGAATTCCGGCGGGGTTATATGCTCGGCGATCGCGTCTTGCGACACGCACTGGTGAAAGTCGCAGCAGCATCCGAGGACGACGAAGAAGCTCCAGCCTCAGAAACCCCAGACAGTCCCCAAGAATAAACAAACTCTAATGATCGGCGGCATCCCAGTCGCCTGATCCCCGGTCCGAATCTCGGGCACCAACCCGGTATCCTCACCCCATCCCGTCGCCATCCCCTTTCGCGACTGGAACCCACCATTCCCCCAATTGCCACGCACACCTTAATCGCCGAACCGCTATGGGAAAAGTCATCGGAATTGACCTCGGGACCACCAATAGTTGTGTTGCTGTCTTAGAGGGCGGTAAACCCAACGTGATTAGCAACACCGAAGGCGGACGCACTACCCCCAGTATTGTGGGAATTGCCAAAAACGGCTCGCGGGTTGTCGGACAGTTGGCCAAACGCCAAGCCGTCACCAACGCCGAAAATACCGTCTACAGCATCAAACGCTTTATCGGTCGTCGCTGGGAAGATACAGAAGAAGAACGATCCCGAGTTCCCTACACCTGTACCAAAGGCAGAGACGACACCGTAGATGTGAAAATCCGAGGGACCACCTACACCCCCCAGGAAATTTCGGCCATGATCCTGCAAAAGCTCAAAGAGGATGCCGAAGCCTATCTCTCAGAATCCGTCACCCAAGCCGTGATTACCGTTCCGGCTTACTTTACCGACGCTCAACGCCAAGCCACCAAAGATGCAGGGACGATCGCCGGGTTAGAAGTGCTGCGAATTATCAACGAACCCACCGCCGCCGCCCTCTCCTACGGCTTAGACAAACAAGGACAAGACCAAACCATTCTCGTCTTTGACCTCGGCGGCGGGACCTTAGATGTCTCCATTCTCCAACTCGGAGACGGCATCTTTGAAGTCAAATCCACCTCCGGCAACAACCACCTCGGCGGGGATGACTTCGATACCACCCTGGTCAAATGGATGGTCGAACAATTCCGCATCAATGAGGGGATCGACCTATCCGTCGATAAAATGGCCGTCCAACGCATTCGCGAAGCGGCAGAAAAAGCCAAAATTGAACTCTCCTCTCGGGAGAATGCCGCCATTAACCTCCCCTTTATCAGCGCCGACGAAACAGGACCCAAACACTTGGAAATGGACCTGACGCGAGGGCAATTTGAAGAACTCGTCAGCAATTTGGTCAAACTCAGCTTAGAACCCGTCGTCCAGGCGATTAAAGATAGTACCCTAAGTATCGAGGAAATCGACCGGATTATCTTAGTGGGCGGTTCCACGCGAATTCCAGCCGTTCAAAAAGCCATTAGTGATTATTTTGGCGGCAAAGAACCCGATCGCACCGTCAATCCTGATGAAGCTGTGGCGATCGGGGCCGGAATCCAAGCCGGGGTCCTCGGGGGTGAAGTCCAAGATGTCCTACTTTTGGACGTCACTCCCCTCTCCCTCGGCATTGAAACCCTTGGCGGCGTTTTTACCAAAATTATCGATCGCAACACGACCATTCCCACCAGCCGCGCCCAAACCTTCTCCACCGCCACCGATGGACAACGGGAAGTGGAAATCCATGTCCTGCAAGGAGAACGGGCAATGGTCAAAGATAACAAAAGCCTCGGCAACTTCATCCTCGATAAACTGCCCCCCGCACCCCGAGGGGTTCCACAAATCGAAGTCTCCTTTGAAATTGATGCCAATGGCATTCTCAATGTCGCCGCTACAGACAAAGGCACCGAACGTGTCCAAAGCATTCAAATCACGAGCACCGGCGGTTTGAGCGACGAAGAAATCGAGAAAATGCGGGAGGATGCGGAAAAATATGCCGACGAAGACCGCTATCGCAAACAAGTTGCAGAAATTAAAAACCAGGCTGAAAGCCTGTTCTATAATTATAAAGCGACTCTGAAAGATAACGTGGCTCTGTTGAGCGATGAGCTCAAGGCAGAACTCAAGGACCGAGGGAAACAGCTCAAAGCCTCCCTCGAAAATAAACCCATTGAGGTTGAAGAGCTTAAACAGCGAATGTCCGCATTCCAAGAAACTCTCTTCTCCGTGGGAATTGCCGTCTATCAGCAATCAACCCCACCGGCAGAAGAGGAAGAGGAAGAGGAAAAAGAAGAAGAGGCCAATACATCGGAGTAACTCCCTGTTGGTCAGTAGACTGACGAGGGAATCATCGGTTTTGACACTCCCGATGTCTAAAGACACGGGGATTCTTGCACAGCCTTAGACCAAAGCCTAAGTCTGATGGGCGCTGCTCAAAGTGCCTCTAATAAGTCCGCTCAAATTAGATTTGAACTTTCCCTTTACTTTGCGAAGGA
>NZ_JAFLQW010000145.1 GCF_017313335.1 Phormidium pseudopriestleyi FRX01
AAAAAGTCTGAAGCATTTCGCTTGGTTCTACTTCAGGGATGTCAACAAATAAATCGGTATTTTCATTTAAAGTTAAGTTAAATTGCTTGATGAGTCGATTGAGTTTGAAATCGCTATAAGCCATTGTTTATTCGCTCTTACAAAGAGATGAGTTAGAGTTTGCACAACAGAGATTCATATCCTTGGGGTATTTTACTCCTTTTCTTGCAGCAGTGCGTCATAGAGAACGCCAGCAAGATGTGATGCCTCTTATTTTAACGGGAAAATTCAGCTATACTGGGGAAGAGAACCGCCACCTCAGTTTAACCTCATCTTACCCAACAGCCCATCCCCTAGCCAAACCCCTGAAGGCATTCCCAAACCGTTTAGGAGAAAACCGTTATAACTCCCTCAATTCAATCCCGCACTGAGATTACCCTAGAAGAATTTTTACAGTTACCTGAAACCAAACCCGCCAGTGAATATATCAATGGAGTAATTTATCAAAAACCCATGCCACAAACCGAGCATAGCTGGATCAGAACTAAGCTAGGTACTGCTATCAATAATGTGGGTAAATTCGAGAAAATAGTGGCCGCTTTTCCCGAGTTGAATTGTAACTTTGGCGGGTCTTCCATCGTGCCAGATATAGCAGTATTTGAATGGCACAGGATTCCCCGAAAACCGAATGGCAGACTGGAAAATCGCGTGACCATTGCACCGGATTGGACGATTGAAATTTGGTCTCCTGACCAAGTTGTGAATCGGATGATGAGAAGAATTATCTTTTGCCTCAATCACGGAACCCAGATAGTATGGTTAGTCGATCCAGAGGATGAATCGGTGATAATTTTCAAACCCAATCAAACCCCCGAGGTAAAAACTGGGGATGATGCGTTACCCGCTTTACCTGTATTAACTGATTGGCAATTATCCGTCCGAGATATAATTGGATGGCTGTATTTTGAGTAAAACTAGAAAAAAACAGGACTACCCCTGTCAAGTTTGTGGCCTTTTTTTAACTCCTGAAGGAGTTACTACGAACGTTTGTAGTAACCCCTTCAGGGGTTGCCTCAAAATGACTCAGTGAAGGAGTCAGTATGAACGTTTGTAGAGCTTGAGTATTTAAAGTAGAGTTTTAAAGCAAAAAAGAGGTAGGATGGTTTGTGGAGCAAAAACCCTCCAACTGAGAAGACCCTCGAATTCGTGCTAGTAGAGAAAAACTGTGCCGCGCATCTTTGATAATATTGAGTTGCCCCTACATCCAGCCCTCCGAGACACGCTGAAACTCTCGTATCGGGCAGATTTTTGCGTGGGATACTTCAACCTGAGAGGGTGGCAAAAGATAGATGATTTGATTGAGCGTTATGTGGGCGGTGAGGGGTCCTGTTGTCGGCTGTTGGTGGGAATGCAAACTCTGCCGAGGGATGAGGTTCAGGCAGCGTTTAGCTTGGGTCCAAGTGAGGGGCGAATTGATAACAGTGGGATTCTGCGTTTTAAAAAACGGATGGCTGCTGAATTTCGTCACCAGTTGGCGATCGGTGCACCGACGAACTGGGATGAAGCTGGATTGCGCCGAGTTAGCCGTCAAATTAAAGCGGGTAAACTGATTGTTAAACTCTTTTTAGCGCACCCTCTTCATGCCAAACTTTATCTGATTCATCGTCAAGATCCAAATAGCCCGATTGTGGGATTTTTAGGCAGTAGTAATTTGACTTTGGCTGGATTGAGAAATCAGGGGGAATTGAATGTTGATGTCTTAGACTTTGATGCTTGCCAGAAGTTGCAGAAGTGGTTTGACGATCGCTGGAAAGAGTATGGCTGTATCGATATTTCTAAAGAACTTGCGGAAATTATTGATGAAAGTTGGGCAAGGGAAGAACTGATTCCGCCGTATCACATTTATTTAAAAATTGCTTATCATCTCTCCCGAGAGGCGATCGCCGGACTTTCTGAATTTAGAATTCCTCGGGAATTTAGCGGTTTATTTGACTTCCAAAAAGCAGCAGTTCAACTGGCTGCCCGCCATGTCACCAAGCGCGGGGGGGTTCTGGTTGGGGATGTTGTTGGCTTAGGTAAAACCCTGGTGGGAACTGCCCTAGCAAAAATTCTCCAAGAGGATTGCCTCTTAGAAACACTGATTATCTGCCCTAAAAACCTGGTCAAAATGTGGCAAGACTATGTAGATAATTACCGTCTCTATGCTAAAGTTTTACCGATTAGCCAGGTACAAAATCAATTGCCTGAGTTACGCCGTTACCGGGTTGTTTTAATTGATGAAAGTCACAATTTACGGAACCGGGACGGAAAACGGTATCGGGCCATTCAAGAATATATTGCTGCAAATGAAAGCAAGTGTATTTTCCTGTCTGCTACGCCTTATAATAAAACTTATTTAGATTTATCCTCTCAATTGCGGTTATTCGTTTCAGAAGACCAGAACTTGGGATTTCGGCCAGAGGCGCTGTTGAATGAACTGGGAGGGAGTACGGCAGGAGAACTGGAATTTATCCGCCGACATCAATGCTTGGTGTCCTCTTTAGCGGCTTTTGAAAAAAGCGACCATCCCGATGATTGGCGAGAATTGATGAAGCATTACATGGTCCGGCGAACTCGTTCGTTTATTAAAGAAAACTATGCCCAAACTGACGAAGAAACCGGGCGTAAATATTTAGAATTTCCAGATGGTAACCGTTCTTATTTTCCCGATCGCATTCCGGCTACTCTCAAATTCCCCCTAGATACTGCTGACTCAAATCCCTATTCACGGCTGTATTCGGAGGGCGTGGTAGATGTGATTAATGCCCTGACATTACCCCGGTATGGACTGGGAAATTATATCCTGAAAAAGCATAAGATTTCCCCCACGGAAGTGGAACAGTATCAACTCAATGCCCTTTCTCGGGCGGGTAGGCGGTTGATGGGATTTTCGCGGACTAATCTGTTTAAACGGTTAGAAAGTAGTGGCATTGCTTTTATCCAGTCTTTAGAACGACACATTTTACGAAATTTTATCTATTTATATGCCATTGAGAATCAGTTGAATATTCCCATTGGGACTCAAGATGCGGAGTTGTTGGATACACGCAATAGTGACGAAGATTCGGATTCGATAACGGCGATCGAACTGGAGGCGGAAACCGAAGAAGGGGAGAACCCAGATTTAGAATTGGAAGATTTGTTAGCCCGATCGCAAAAAGTTTTCAAGCAGCGAGCAAAGGCAGTTTACCAAGACTATGAAACCCGCTACCAACGGCGGTTTAAATGGCTAAAACCTGCTTTATTTGATACGAAAGCCTTGAAACGTGACCTATTAGCGGATGCTAAGGCTTTGATTGAAGTGCTGCAAACCGGTGGAGAGTGGCATCCCCAGCAAGATAAAAAATTCATGGCTTTGGTGGAATTATTAACCCGAACTTATCCCCAGCAAAAGGTGCTAGTTTTTACTCAGTTTGCTGATACAGTGCGCTATTTAACCGAGAATTTAACCACCCTCCAGATTCAGGGAGTAGCTGGAGTTACGGGTCAGTCTCCAGACCCTACAGAATTGGCAAATCGATTTAGTCCGGTGAGTAATGGGAAAGAGGATAAAATTAGCCCGAATCAAGAACTGCGGGTGTTAATTGCTACGGATGTTTTGAGTGAAGGACAGAACCTCCAAGATTGCGCTATTATTGTCAATTATGATTTACCTTGGGCCATTATTCGGCTAATTCAGCGGGCGGGACGGGTCGATAGAATTG